>CAZYSF010000147.1:0-4011 GCA_964649635.1 uncultured Anaerolineales bacterium
AGATCGTCGTGACGCCGGTTGTGCTCGGCGGCGGGCGGACGATGTTCGACGGACTGGAGAAGCCTTTGCCGATGAAGTTTGTCCGGTCGCGCGTCTTCCCGAATGGGAATGTCCTTATAAGCTACGTGCCGGCCGGGTAACCGCCGCCGGTGGAGTAAAACTTACCGGATCGTCCTCAAATCGTTGAGGACGATCCCTTTTTACGCTCCCATGAAGGGATCCTCGTATTCGTGTAGAATCGAAACAGCGCAGAATACTTCAAGTTGTATGCGGAAATGGAGAGGAATTCATGACCATAGTTTGGATATTGGGTATCACGATCGCGCTCCTGGTTGTCTCGCCGTTCCTTGCCGGTTATATCTTTTCCAGCTTAACCCTGTATTCCCACCGCCAGCCGATCGTCCGCGCGCCGAAGGAATACGGGATGGCGTACGAGGATGTATCTTTCGCGAGCATCGACGGTGTCCGCCTCGCGGGATGGTTCATCCCGGTGCAGGGTGTGGCCGATAAGGCGGTCATCCTCACGCACCCCTTCCCCTTCAACCGCCACGGATTCCTCGCGCGCCACCAGGGTTTTCCGCCGCTGTGCGGCATTGACGTCGATTTGCTGACCACCGCCCGGGCGCTGCATGCCGCCGGATTTCCGGTGCTCATGTTTGATTTCCGCAACCACGGCGAGAGCGGCGCCGGGCGGACGGGCATCGGATTGAACGAGTACCAGGATGTGCTCGGCGCGATTGATTATCTGCGCGGGCGGCCGGATCTGGCGGATCCGGAAATCGGATTTGTGAGCTTCTGCATGGGCGCGAATTCGACTCTGATCGCGCTGGCCAAGGGCGCGGCACGGGCCGCGCCGGTCCGCTTCGCCGTCGCGATCCAGCCCGTTTCCGCCAACGTGTTCGTGCGGGAGTATTTACGCGCGGTCTACACTCCGCTGAGCGTCCCGCTGGCGGGCATCGTGGATTGGTTCCTGCAAAGACGCGGAGGGCACGCCCTCGCGGCGATGACGCCGCTGCCCTACCTCAAGGATGTCAAGGCGCCGATCTTTTACATCCAGGCCCCCGCCGACCGCTGGACGACAGTCGCGGATACGCAGAGCTTCTTCGACGGCACGCCGGGCGAAAAGGAAATTTGGTGGATTGAAGGGATCACCCGCCGGTTTGATACCTACAACTACATGGGCGAACACCCTGAGCGGATCATCGCCTTCGCCAATAGGCACTTTTCCCGCTGATCGAATCCCCGGCACCGGTGTGGAATGGATGGGTTCGATCATGAATCCGGTCGGAGGACGACGATGGAATGCAAACAAACCAGGAATCTCGAGCGCTGCGCCTGCACCTACGCCTCGTGCAGCCGCAAGGGGATGTGCTGCGAATGCCTCAAGTATCATCTCGCGAGCCGGGAGCTCCCCGGGTGCTGCTTCCCGAAGGACGCCGAAGCGGCCTACGACCGGTCGTTCGAGCTGTTCGCCAAATTGGTTTCCGAAAACCGGATTTGAACATTTGGTGACCCCCCGGGCCAGCCTCGGGGATTTCCCCTTCACGAAAATGGGGATCTGTGGAATTACGACGATGCATGATCCGCGGTCGACCGGCGCCGTTTTCCCGACCGGGCTCCTTCCAGTTCGGTTTGGGCTGCCCTGTGCTCCCGGAAGGCAGGTCGAACCGAGGAGGACCATGTTTTTTTAAAAGATTCGATTATTATTACTCCCCAATGGTAAACCTGCGCGGATCGACAAGGACGATCGCCGGGAAAGGGACCTGCCAGGAGGGGTGGATATGAAAGACCTGCTGGAACGTCATTGGCACCATCTCTCAATTGAAGAGGTGCTGGAGATCCTGGGTGCGGACCGCGACCGCGGGCTGGACCACTTCGAAGTCCGGCACCGGCAGGAACGGATGGGGCGAAACCGGCTCACTCCGCGCAAGGGGAAAAGCCGGCTCCTTAAATTCCTCCTGCAATTCAATAACCCGCTGGTTTTGATTCTGATCGCAGCGAGCGCGCTCACCGCCCTGCTCAAGGATCCGCTGGATGCAGGCGTGATCTTCGGCGTGGTGCTGGTAAATGCGGTCATCGGCTTCGTCCAGGAGGCCCGAGCGGAGGAATCCATCGCCGCGCTGGCCCGGTCGCTGACCGCCGAGGCCGAGGTGGTGCGCGGCGGGAAGGCGCTGCGCATTCCCGCCGAAGAGCTGATCCCGGGCGATATCGTTCTCCTGCAGGCCGGCATGCGAATCCCGGCGGACCTGCGGCTGATCTCGACCCGCAATCTGCAGATCGCCGAGGCGGCGCTGACCGGTGAATCGGTCGCCGTGGAAAAGGACGCGGAAGCAGACTGCCCGCACGACGCCGTGCTGGCCGAACGCGCGACGATGGCCTATGCCTCGACTCTCGTCACTTACGGGACGGGGCGGGGCGCGGTCACGGCGATCGGCGACGACACCGAGATCGGCCGCATCTCGCGATTGATTTCCTCGGCCGAGGATCTGCAGACTCCGCTGACACGCAAGATCGGGCAATTCAGCCGCATCCTCCTGGTGGTGATCCTCGCCCTGGCCGGCGCCACCTTCGCGATCGGCGTGGCGCGCGGACAGTCGATTGTGGATACCCTGATGGCGGCCATTGCCCTGGCCGTCGGGGCAATCCCCGAAGGCCTGCCCGCCGCGGTCACCGTCACCCTCGCCATCGGCGTCTCCCGCATGGCGCGGCGCCGCGCGATCATCCGCCATCTCCCGGCCGTGGAAACGCTTGGATCAACGACGGTTATCTGTTCCGATAAAACCGGCACACTCACCCAGAACCAGATGAAAGTCCGGGAGATATCCACCCTCACGGGTACCTACGTCGTCGAAGGCGCGGGATACGCTCCGGAAGGGCGGATCGGCGGCGAATGGGATGCCGACGCCGCCGCGCGCGGCACCCTCCTGGCCGGGCTGCTGTGCAACGACAGCCGGCTGGAGCGCGGGGGCGAAGGATGGACGGTTGTGGGAGATCCGACCGAAGGCGCGCTGCTCGCCGCTGCCGGCAAGGCCGGCCTGGATTTGGATCCCGCGGCGCATCCGCGGCGGCTGGATTTGATCCCCTTCGATTCCCAGCACCAATACATGGCAACCCTGCACGCAGGGGGCGCGGTTTACGTCAAGGGCGCCGCCGAACGCCTGCTGGACCGCTGTGCGCGGGCGCTTGCCCCGGACGGATCGGCGCGGGACTGCGGGACCGACCGTTTCCGCGCCGAGGCCGACCGCATGGCGGCCGCCGGGCTGCGGGTGCTGGCCTTCGCGCTGTTCGAGCTCTCCGACCGCCGCGATCTCCGCCACGAGGATGTTGCCGGGCTGACCCTCCTGGGCCTGCAGGGGATGATCGATCCGCCGCGTCCGGAAGCGATGGATGCGGTGGCCGCGTGCCAACGGGCGGGGATCGCGGTGAAGATGATCACCGGCGACCACGCCCTTACCGCCGCCGCGATCGGCTCGCGGATCGGGCTGTGCGCCGGCGGCTGCGGCGGAGTGTTGACCGGCGCGCAGCTGGCAGCCCTTTCTGATACGGAACTGATCGACCGCGCGGAGACGACGAACGTCTTTGCCCGGGTGGCGCCGGAGCAGAAGCTGAGGCTGGTGGAAGCGCTGCAATCCCGCGGGCATGTGGTGGCGATGACCGGTGACGGAGTCAACGACGCACCGGCGCTCAAGCAATCCGACATCGGGGTGGCGATGGGGATCACCGGCACCGACGTGGCCAAGGAAGCGGCCGATATGATCCTTACAGACGATAATTTCGCCTCGATCGAGGCCGCCGTGGAGGAAGGCCGCGGCGTGTTCGACAACCTGACCAAATTCATCGCCTGGACCCTGCCTACCAACTTGGGCGAGGGGCTGATCCTCCTGGCAGCAATCCTGACCGGGACGGTGCTGCCGATCCTTCCGATCCAGATCTTGTGGATCAACATGATCACCACCGCAGTGCTCGGCCTTACTCTGGCGCTCGAACCGAGGGAGGCGGATATTATGCTGA
>CAZYSF010000148.1:0-14047 GCA_964649635.1 uncultured Anaerolineales bacterium
CGCGCTTTTTGCGCCGCGGCCGCCAGCCGCCCGGGCGTGAACGGTTTCGCCAGCAGTTCCCTCAGCGCCGCCGGTTCCCCTGCCGCCTCCAGGAGCGAAGGAATGGATTCGGGCGGCAGGGAAAAAGTGACTCCCTGGACGACGAGCGGGTTGTATCCGTCGGCCTGGAGCAGGCTCAGAAACGTGCGCAGGTTGTATTCGCCGGCTTCGGGCACGAAGAAAACGTCGTTGCGGCGGTTCTGGTTGATATCCCGGTAATTGCCTTCGCCCTGAGAAAAAAATTCCGGCGCAAGCTTGAAATTATTGTAATCACGCTCGAGATCGCCATGCCGGCGCGAATAGATATGACAGACCTGCTTTCCGCCGAGCCGCCGCGGATGCCCGCCGCGCAACAGGTTGTCGAGGAATGTCTGCCGGCAGTAGCCGTCGAAGAGCGGCGAGGCGGAGGCGGTTCGGATCGGATCGGTCAGATCGGCGGTGAGCTGGCGCGCCTCTTCCCGCTTGGCCTCGATCGCGCCCGGGGCGAGGAGCGGCTGAATGCCCGCCGCGATGACCTCCGGCCGCGGGGCGCTCCCGTAAAGGCTGGTGATGACGCGCGTGCCGCCGGGAGGAAGCTCCATGCGCGCGCCGAACAGGGCGCAGGGCGTGCGGCCCTGGGTGGTCTGGGCCGCGTCCAGCACGCCCTGCAGCCCGGACTCGTGGAACACCCGCGGGCAGGCCAGGGCGGTATCCATCCCGAAGACCGCCTTCGGGTCCACCGCCGGCGGCAGAAGCCCGCCCTCGAGGAAGCCCAGGGCGAAATTTCCGGATTCGATCGTCTGGACGCGGAGCGAATCATCCGAGCTGGCTTTGAGGCGGTAGTACGGGATCCGTTCACGGTGATGGACGACCTCCATCCAGGCTTCGATCGTGCGGCCGATTTCCTTGAGCGCGCCGTTGGTCAGTCCGAAGGGGATCAGAGCCGGCAGGCCGTCGAGCACCTCGAGCGAGAGCGGCGAGGAGGCCGTGTTGTGAAAACTCACCCGCCGCACCAGCGCGGCAAAGGGCTCGCCCGGCAGGAGGAAATATAAAACATTCACCTGCAGGCCCAGCCGCGCGCGGCGCTCCTCGATTTCCAATTCGTTCAGGCCGACGTACATATTCCATTCGGCGTCCGCATCCTGCCACGGGGAAAACGGTTCATGGGTCCATGAGCAGCCGTTGCGCGATCCACGCAGGAACGTCCGGAACCCGAGCAGCGCCGTCGATTGATACGCCCGCTGGGCCGGCTGGAATTCCATCAGCGGGTGGTCCTTGTCCTCCAGGCCGAAACCGGCAATGGCCTGTCCGCGGTTGACGTAGAACACCCACAGGGGAATCCCGAACTCGCCGGCGATCCCCGGCAGGAAGCTCGCGAACGGGCGTTTCGCGGGATAGGCGGGCAGGATGAAGCGGTTCAGGGCATCAAAATTTGCTGACATGATATTTCTCTAACCGGGTGTTGAAAAAGGAAGGAACAGGTGTCATTGCGAGCCTGCCCCCGCGGAGCAAAACTGCCCGCCTTTGCTCCTTGAGCAGTTTTGATTGCGAAGCGGGGGGAGCGAAGCGACCCCGGCCTACCCCAACCGGGGCAGGCGAAGCAATCTCCTTCTAATTCCGAAGGGGGAGATTGCTTCGCTCCCGGAGCCTGCCCCGAGCGGAGCGAAGGGGTCGCTCGCAATGACAGACGGACAATTTCGGTGCATTCGGATTTTCTCCGTGTTTCGGTGTACGCTTTTTCTGGTCTGAGCAGTTACGGAATTCTCAGGAATTCAATTTGAGATTGATCCGTTCCGCCAGCCGGTGCATCTGCGATTCGAGCATGGCGTGGATGTCCGCCTCCGGATCGGCCAGGACCTTATCCCAAATGAGTTGCAGGGACTCATACAGCCGGTTCTCCAGCATGCCCCACATCCAGACGGTCCGGAAAGAGCGGCCGGCCCGCAAGGCCGCGATCATCACCCGGTAGACGGGGTGTTGGGCAAACCTGTTGCCGGCCAGGGTTTCCAGCCGGGTGGGCAGGGAGAAAGCGGGAAAAAGCTCCTCCGGGAGATTCTTTCCATTGAGAAATTCAATCAACTCCAGCGCGGCGTTCTCCTGGCGGGCATGTTTCCAGATCACCAGATGGAATCCTCCGACGAACGGCACTCCCGGCGGCACGGCGACGGCGATCCGGTCTTTCAGCGCCGGATCCACGTCGGGATGGTCGTACAGCCACGGGCCGCTGATGGCCAGCGCGGCCCGCCCGTTCCGGAACAGCGCATCCGATTGGGTGTCATCCAACCGCCGCGCGGCAGGGTGGAGGTAACGGCTGAGGCGGAAGAACTTTTCCATTCCATCCAAAGCCTCCGGAGAATCGAAGACCGCCTTTTGAGAGTCCTCGGAAAGGAATTTCCCGCCGGAGGCCCAGATCCAGCCGGCCATGATATGCAGGTTGATGCGCGAATGGTAGGTCGGCAGCACCAGCGGGCTCTCCGCGCCGTGCTCCCGGAGCGCCTGCAGGCAGGATTCCAATTCGGCGTGATCGGAAAATACATCCCGCCCGTCCTGGCCGGCCCGGGCGAGCAGGTCTTTGCGGCAGTAAATGAGGCGCGTGTCCGCCACCCAGGGGACGGCCCAGGCGAAGGCATCGCTGTTGAGCGAGTCGCGGATCGCGCGGACGCTCTGCCAGCTGGCCGGCAGGAACACCTCCTCGCCGCCGAATAATCCCACTTCTTTTGCGCTCAGCGGCCGCAAGGCGTTCATCATCACCATGTCGCTGACCCAGCTGCTGCCGATTTCGGATACGGCCGGGCCGTCGCCGTACAGGGCGATCTGGACCATGCGCGCCCAGGCGCCCTCGAACGGGATTACTTCGAGGTTGACGTGGACGCGGCGTTCGCGTTCGAAGCGCGCCAGCACGGAGCGCATCGCTTTCACCGCCGCTTCTCCGTGATCAAAAATCGAAAAATCGATCGTGTCCATGGCCGTTTTCCATTGTAACGGGTATTCAGCGCTCAATCTTCCCGCAGGTACGCGCGTTGGCGGATTCGTCGTAGGTATAAACGCACAGCGATACCCCGGTCACGCAGAACGTCACCGCGCCGGAGCGCTCGACCGGTTCGGATACCAGCCGGACAAACCCCGAGGAATCGGTCTGCCCGCGGGTCTCTCCGCGGATGACCGCCCCGACCCAGCCGCCGGAAACGGATGCGCCTTCCACGGGAAGGCCGTCCGCGTCCACCACGCGGATGGAAGCGGCCGCCTGCCATGTGCCGTCGTTGTTCTCCTGAGCCGTAAGCGTGATTTCATCCAGATGCAGGACGCCAGGCGGCCCCTGATACCGGCCGGTCTGCCCGGGCAGTTGATACACCCGTACGTAGTCCACCCGCAGGAACTGCGGGAAGCTGGTCGTTTCGTCCGGATACCCGGGCCAGTTGCCGCCGACCGCCAGGTTGAGGATGATGAAGAAAGGAAAATCGTACACCCATTCCCCGGGAAGGTCCGCGGGGCCGACCCTGAAATATTGCCCGTCGTCCACATACCAACGGATCTCATCCGGTTCCCATTCGACGGCGAACATATGGAACGAATCCGAACGCGCGCCGTCGGCGACCGTGGCGGATTGGCCCACGCCGGCGCCCCCGGAGTACCCCGGCCCGTGCACGGTCCCATAGACGCGGTTGGGTTCGCGGCCGATATGCTCCATGATGTCGATCTCGCCGCAACCGGGCCAGCCCGCCTGGTCGATGTCCGCCCCCAGCATCCAGAAGGCCGGCCAGATCCCCTTCCCGTAAGGAAGTTGCATCCGGGCTTCGATCCGGCCGTATGCGAAGGCGTGCAGGTTCTTGGTGGTAAGGCGGGCGGAGGTGTAATTGCGGTGGAGGTATTTTTCAGCGCGCGCTTCCAGGATCAGCATGCCGCCCTCGACGCGCGCATTCCCGGGGCGCTCGGTATAGTACTCCCATTCGTTGTTTCCCCAGCCGCCGCCGCCGATATCAAAGGCCCAATTGGCGGGGTCGATCGCCCCGCCCGCGAATTCGTCCTGCCAGATCAAATCCCAGCCGGAACGCATTCCTGCCGGGGCGGGGGTGGGGGACGCTGCCGAATCCGGTGTGATTGCCGCGCGGCGGGCGGATCCGCAGGCGGCGGAGAGGAGGAGAAGGACTCCCCATGCCCAATGGAGGTTCATTCGGATGTTTCGCCGAGGCGGCATGGAAAGTCCTTCTCTGAGGAGAAAGGAGTTACTTTTCAACGCCGGTGATCACCACCCCCTGCATGAATGCGCGTTGAGCAAAGAAGAAAATCAGCACCGGAATGACCGCCGATACCAGCGAGGCGGCCTGGATCATGTTGATCGATGCTGCATACAGGTTGTTGAAGGCGGTCAGGCCGATGGTGATCGGGAACTTCTCGGGATGACCGGCCAGGTAGATCATGGGATTGAAAAAGTCGTTCCAGGCGTAGAAGAAGTGGAACAAAGCCACGGCGGTGAGCGCCGAAGTCGACTGCGGAAGGATCACCGAGACGAAGATGCGGAGCGGATTGGCCCCGTCCATCATCGCCGCCTCGTCCAGTTCGCGCGGGATGGTCAGGAAGAACTGCCGCAGCAGGAACACGTTCGTGCCCCAGGAGAAGAAGGCCGGGATGATCAGCGGCCACCAGGTGCCCACCAGATCCAGCTTCAGCCAGAAGAAGTATGTGGGGATGAGCGTCACCGCGCCGGGCAGGATGACCGTGGACATCATCAGGATAAACAGCACATTCTTGCGCGGAATGCGGAACCGGGCGAAGCCGTACGCCACCAGGGCGGCCGATACCACCGAGCCGAACGTGGTGATTACCGCGTAGAGGATCGTGTTCTTCAGAAGGTTCGGGTAATTGATCGTGTTCCAGGCATCGGGGAAGTTGGCCCATTGCGGGTCGAATTCCCAGGAGCGTTCCAGGGAACGCCACGATCCCTGCCACTCGATCAGGCCGGCGGAGGGATTGGCGGGATCGACGAACATGCTTGCGTCGCGCCCCTTCTTGACCAGCGCGAGGGATTTGGTTTTTCCCTCAATGGGTACGAAGTAGATTTCGTAATCTTCGCCCTGGTAATTGTAGGTGGCTTCCGAAGCGGGCCAGATGGGCGCGCCGGTCTTGGAGAACTGGCCGTCGGTTTTCACCGCGGTGAACATGCCGTAGATCATCGGGACGAGGTAGAAAAATAAAATCAGCAGCGTCAGAGCGGTGATCAGGCTCGTGGCGAGAACGCGTTGCACTTTGCGGGAAAGCCGCCGATGGCCCGGGGCGGGGGCAGCGACCGGTTCCTGAGTCATTATTTGTCCTCCGCGGCGTAAAACACCCAGTATTTCGCCGTCCCGAACAGGATGACCGTAAGGATGATGCCCACGATGAACATAAGCCAGGCCAGCGTGGCGCCGTATCCCATATTCTGGAAAGTAAACGACTGCTTGAAGAAATACACCATATAGAAGCGGGTCATTCCCTCCGGGAAACCGGTCCCGCGGTTGAGGACGAAGGGCGCCAGGAAGTACTGCAGAGAACCGATAACGTTCAGGATGAGCTGGTAGAGGATTACCGGCGTGATCATCGGCAGGGTGATTTTGCCCAGGCGCTGGAACCATGAGGCGCCGTCGATTTCGGCGGCCTCGTAGAGTTCGGTCGGTACTCCCTGCAATCCGGCGAGGAAGATGATCATCGCCGGGCCCACCCCCCACAGGCCGAACATCGTGTACGCGAGGTAGACAAGCTGGGGATCCGCCAGCCAGCGCAATCCCGTGCTGCCGACCGCCTGGATGCCGGTAAATTTCTGGATGATGATATTGATCCAGCCGGTCTGTTCGTTCAGCACGCCGTTCCAGATCAGCACCGTGGCCACCAGCGGGATCATCGAAGGCATGTAGAACAGGGTGCGGTAAAGCTGCGATCCGAGGACGTTCTTTGAATTCAAGAGGACGGCCAGGAACAGCGCAAAGGCCAGGCCGATCGGAAGCGAGATGGCGGAGAAGCGGATCGTCCGCAGAAAGGACAATCCGACTTCCGGATCCTCAAAAAGCGCCCGGCGCCAGTTATCGAAGCCGATGTAGGCGGCCTGGTCGGGGACCGTGGGATTAAACTCAAGCAGCGAGAACACGAAAGAGGCGATCATCGGAAAGAAATACAACCCGATAAATCCGATGATCCACGGCGTCAGGAAAAACAGCCCCCACAGCGCTTCCTTCTTCTGGAGGCTGGATATTTTCGTTTTGAAATTCTTCTGCGGCCGCAGCGCGTTGACCATGCTTGTGAGGGACACTTCCACCCATCCTTTCAGGGTCAGCCCGGCGGCTTGCCGCCGGGCTGACCCTGAGTTGAAATACCGTTTCTTACTAGGCGAGGGCCGCGTCGAAAATGGTCTGGAGCGCGGCGCGCAGTTGCTCGAGCTCCGCGTCGATGTCCAAGCCCGCGGTGTTTGACCACTTGTTCCAGAACTCGTTGTACTTGTCGGTGGTCTCCTGGAAGGAAGGCATCCAGCTTTCATGGTTCGGGTTGTCGGCGAAGGCCATGCCGGCCACCGCGACGTCCCAGTTGATGTCGTCCTTGTCGGGGAAGTTGGTCTCGGTGTACGTGGCGAAGTAGTCGCCCTGCAGCGAGAGCCGCGCCGGCATGCCGCCGTAGATCGACAGCAGCGAAGTCGCATGTTCTTTGCTGAGCATGTACGTCAGCACCTTGAAGGCGGATTTCGGATCCTTGCTGCCCTTCGGGATGCAGAAGGTGTCGGCGTGCATCTTCGAGGTCACCGTGCCGTTGTAGGAGGGCGTGGCCGCCAGGTTCCAGTCGAACTTGACCTCGCCGAGCGCCCACGGAGCCACGTACCAGGTGTGGATGTGGATCATGGCCAGGTTGCCGGACGAGAACGGGCCGCCGGGACCCTGCAGGAAGTCGGCGCCGCCGTACGCGCCGTTCGGGATGAACCAATCCTTCCAATATCCGTCGTAGGTCCACTTCCAGGCGGCATTCCAGGCGTCCGGGATCTGGGCGGTCTTGCCGTCGTCGGCCACGAGCGATCCGGATCCGAAGAAGGTGCCGATGCCGCGCGGATCGGTGAACTGGTTCATGAATCCGAACTGGGTGATTTTCGTGCTGTCGAACCCGGCGGTCTTGGCGTCTTTGCCGTTCGAGTCGAAGGTCAGCATCATCCCCACGTCGCGCAGGGTGTCCATGTTCCATTCGACTTCGCTGCCGTCCGGCATGACGTACTTATCGCCGTACTTGGCGGGCGGGAGGTTCAGTCCGGCTTCCTCGAACAGGTCCTGGTTGTAGAGGATGAAGGACGGGAAGATGCCGAACGGGATCCCGAGCTGTCCTTGCTCCTGGATCAGGTAGAACTTGACCAAGGCGGGATCGTAATCGCTCAGGTCGTAATTGTTTTCAGCAATCAGCGGTGCCAAGTCCAGCCAGGCGCCCTTGAAGCTGTCGCGCCCGCGGACTCCGATCGGGCCGACGATATCGGGGGCGTTGCCGGCCGCGATCTGGGTGGACAGGGTGTCGTAGGCGACGTCGTTGTCGACGATCTCAAGCATCAGTTCGATCTCGTTCTGCGAGGCGTTGTATTCCTCGACGAAGGCCTTCTGGGGGGCGAAGGTGCCTTCATCGCTGCCGGCGCCCAGGCCCACGAACCAGCGCACCTGCACCTTCTCGGCGGGGGCGGCGTCGGTCGGGACTTCGACGACCTCGTCCGTCGCCTGCACGGCGGTGGTCGCCGCCGGTTTGGCCGGCGAGCAGGCCGCGATCAGCAGGGCCACGGCCAGCAGAGCAAACAACATTTGGATCCGTTTATTGCGCATGGATTTTCTTCTCCTTCTGGGATGGAATGGATTCGGACCGGAAGATCGGGCTTGATCCGAAAATCAATGGAGGGTTGGATGCTTTTTTCCGGTTGTCACCTCCTTGGGGCCTGCCTGAATCCGGCCGGTCGGAAGGCGTTCGGCACGAGCGCGGTAGGCGAGGGGCGGGAGGGTTTCAGGGAGGTCCTCATGAATTCCGATTGGGCGATCCGCTGATGGTTTGCGGAAATGATCCAACCTCATTCTATGGACTCCCCTCCGGCGGGGCATGCAGATTTGTGCACAAAACTAGCACGTTTGTAATTGTCCAAAGGGGGTTGCCGCCGGTGACGGACGGGAAAACCAGACCGACGCGGTCTTAAGACCGCGTCGGTCTGGAATCACATCTTTTCTCCGGGAATTAATTACGCTTGGGCCTCCGCGTTACGCCCTGAATAAATAGGTGCTGATGGAGCGGGGCGGGCTCTTTGCGGACGCCGCCTGGCCGTTGTATTTGAGCGAAAATGGAATGGCTTTTTCGGAGCGGTTCATGACCACCACGGCGATTCGATTATCCGGATTAATAAAAGCGGTGGATTCCAATTCGTCGAGCGTGGAGGCGCTTACGATTCTCCGGGCGCCGGGCCGGACGAACCGTGAGATATGGCCGATGTAAAAGTAGGAGTTGTTATAGTGAAACGTTCCTTTCCCGATGTCGGCCATCAGCGGGGCGAGGCAGTAATTCCCCTTGTGGTTCGGTCCGCCGCGGTCGTCCAGAAGCAAATTCCAATCCAGCCATCCGGCTGTCCAGTGGTTCAGATCCTCCAGCATGGAACGCCCGTACCGCTCGCCGATTTCCCATTCGTCGGCGGGCGGATTTCCCTCCACACAGCCCTCGCTGAAGAGCAGTTGTTTTTCGGGATAGGCATCGTGGGTCAGGAGGACGTTGCGGAAATGATCGCCCACATACCAATGGAAGGCGGCTCCCCAGACGTGGCGCGCGGCCTGCGGATCGTCGTAGATCACCTTGGCGCGTTCGAACAGAAGGTCACGGTTGTGATCCCAGACCAGCAGTTTGATCCGGCCCTCAAACCCGGCTGTCTCCAGCGCGGGGCCGAGGTAATCGCGGACGAAATCGCGTTCTTCTTCGGCCGAATAGAGGCAGGAATCCCAGGTCTGCACCGCCGCCGGTTCATTCTGCACGGTTAATCCCCAAATCGGAAGGCCTTCCCGGGCGTATTCCTGCGCGAATCGCACGTAATAACGTGCCCAAGCCTCCCGGTATTCCGGTTTGAGTTTCCCGCCGCGGTTCATCTGGCCGTTGGTCTTCATCCAGGCCGGGGGGCTCCACGGGCTGGCCAGGATTTTCAGAGTCTGCCCGGCCGCGCGCGCGGCTTCCCGGATCATCGGGATCAACAGGCGCCGGTCGTGATCGATGGAAAAATGCGCGAGCTCCACGTCGCCCGGCACCTCGGTATAGGCGTAATTGCCGAGCGAGAAATCACAGCTCCCGATGTGGGTGCGGCAGAGGGTGTACCCGTTGCCGGCCGCGGGATCGAAATACGCCTTGAGGATTTCCTTTCGGATTTCCGGGGAGAGGGCGTAAAAGGTATCCGCGGCCGCCTCGGTGAAGGCGCCGCCGAATCCCTCAATCGTCTGAAACCGGTGATTGGAATCCACCGATACCGACGGCCCGTCGGGGATCGGGGATTCAAAAGCAACCGGATCTTTTTCCGTTAGCCGGTCTTTGGTGTTCCGGGCGGTGCGGTATACGGAGGCCGCGGCGGGCATGCGCAAGGTCCCTTCTGCAGCGGGAATTCATACAGGATTGAAAAATTCCATGCACAGTATAGAGGCGGGCCCTCGATACTTGCATGGAATTTTGTGTCCGGCATTAGCACGCCGGTGACCAAGCCATCCGCTCAGTGCTTGCGCCGGTAGGCCAGGGGCGCCACGCCGACTTCCTTTCGGAAGGCTCGGCTGAAGTAATTGCCGTCGGAGAAGCCGACCTTGAGTGCGATTTCGGTGACCGGCAAGTCGCCGGAGGCCAGCAATTGTTTGGCCTGTTGAATCCGGTAGCGGGCGAGGTAATGGACGAGGGAAAGCCCGGTCTCCTGTGTGAAGCAGCGCGAGAGGTAGCCTTCGCTGACGCCGACGTGCTGGGCCACGTCCTCGCGGCCGATCGGCTCGGCGAAGTGCTCGTGGATGTACGCCATCGCCTTGCGGGTCAGGCGGCGGGCTTCCCCGCTGAGCTTCGGACGGTGCAGCAGCGCGTCCTTCAGGTGGGACAGCGTTTCCGCGGAGGAGAACATGCCCTTGCGCAGAACCGCCGCCACGCTGCGGTTGAGCCGCGCCATCTCCCCGTCGGTCAGAGTCTTGGCGGAGAGGACGATGACCGGGACCGGCCGCGCCGTTTCCATCTTGCGCATCGCCTCCAGCACGGCGAATCCGTCCACCTCCGGCATCATCAGATCCAAGAGCACCAGATCCGGCTCTCCGGATTGGAGGATCCGCAGCGCGTCCCGGCCGCCGGACGCCAGCAGCAGTTTATGCTGGGGGTACCGATCGCGCACGATCCGGGCGTGCAGTTCGAGCACGCCCGGATCATCGTCCACGATCAGGATGGTCCGCCCTCCGCCGTCCGGGAGCTCGCCCCGTGCCGCGCCGTCCGCGCCTCCGCCCGCCCGCCGGATGGCATCCGCCAGTTCCGGCGCGCGGATCGGCTTGTTCAGGTAATCCAATTCCAGCATCGAGCCGCTGTCGCGCTCCATTTCCAGCGAATAGAACAGGACCATAATCTCCGCGGTCGCCGGATGCGCTTTCAAGGCGCGCATAGCCTCCAGGCCGCGGCCGCGCGTCTGGTGAACGTCGAGCACGACCGCCGCCGGCGGAGATTGCGCGGCGTGCTTCAGCCACTGCCCGTCTTCGTCCCAATCCCGGACCTCGACCCGGAAGCCCTGCTGCATCAGGTATTCTTCCAGCGGCCGGGCGCTTTCCGGTTTCAGGGTGACGATCCAGACCGCGGCGGCCGGATCCTCGTCCATGGGCATTGCCTGAAGCGTCGGCAGGGTGAAGGAGAACGCCGCCCCTTCGCCTTCCACGCCGGAGGATTGGACGCTGATCTTTCCGCCGTGCATTTCCACCAGGCGTTTGCAGATCGCCAGCCCCAGGCCCAGGCCGCCGTATCCGCGAGCCGAGGTTTTCTCCGCCTGGCGGAACTCATCGAAGATGATTTTCTGTTCGGCCGGAAGGATTCCGAGGCCGGTGTCCGCAACCGTTATGGTGATGGAATCTCCGCCCGGCGCCGCCGAAAGGCGGACCCCGCCTTTTTCGGTGAACTTGACGGCGTTGTGGATCAGGTTAAGCACGACCTGGCGAAGCCGGGTCGGGTCGCCCCACACCAGCGGCATTTCGGCGGGGATGTGCGCCTGCCATTCCAGCCCGCGTTCGCGCGCCAGCTGTTCTCCGACGATCGCCGCCGGTTCGAGCACCTTCGCCGGATCGAGCGGCTCGCACACCAGTCGCAGCTCGCCCGACTCGTCGCGCGCCAGATCCAGAACGTCGCGGATCAGGCCGTCCAGATGCCGGGCGGTGAGATGCATGCGCTCCAGTTTCTCGCCGCGCTGGGGCGCGGATCCGCCGCCGTCCTTAAGCAATTCGTCGCTCAACCCGGTGATGAGGCTGAGCGGCGAGCGCAGCTCGTGACTCACCATGGAAAGGAACCGGCCTTTCAACCGGTTGGCCTCCTCCGCCAGCCGCTGACCCGCGGCTGCCTGGCGGTACAACTGAGTCGTGTTTGCCAGCAGCCGGTCGCGTTCGTCGAACAGCAGGGCGCCCTTGATCGAACTCCCCAGCTGGCTGCGCAATGCTTCGTAGACCGCGCCGTCGTGCGGCCCGACCTCGAAGCACACAAAGCCGATCTCCTCGCTTTGGAACCCGAGCTCCTCGCGCACGAGCGTCCGCTGTTTTTCAGCCCACAGCCCGGCCGGCAGCAGCTGGGTGGTGGGGAAGCTGCGCATGTTCTCGAGCGACAACCGTTCTCCGCCGTCGCAGGCCAGGATCACGCGAGCCCGTTCCGCCGGCCGTTTCACGCCGTCGTATAGCGCCACCACGCAGCTGTCAATTCCAAGCTGCTTCAGGTCGCGAGCCAGGACCTCCATCAGGTTTTCGAGATGGAAGGTGACCGCCATGGTCTGGCTGATCGCGCGCAGGACGGCCATCTGGCTGCTGAGCGACATCCGCATCTGGCTTTGCTCTTGGAGGACCAGTTCGTCCAGGAACACCCGCGCCCGGTGCCAGATGTTTTCCGCGCCCGCCACCAGCGCCGGATGGCCCGAGAGTGCGCGGCAGCTTTCGCGCCGCAGCGCCGAAAGGACGTCCTGCAGGCGGGCGACCGGGACCTGCTGTTCCATCATCCGCCGGGAGGTCAGGTCGATCGCGGTCAGAAAGGCGTCCCCGTCATCCTCAAGGCGCAGGCTGGCCGTCAGCGCGTCGAGCCATTCCTCCGCCGTATGCGCGAAGACCGGCACATCGCGCATCACCATCGCGCGGTGAACCTCTTCCAGGAGGATCTCGCGCCGTTCTTCCAGGAGGGGACCGGCCGGATCTTTTCCGGCGGGGGCGCCCGCCGCTTCCTCCGCCCGGGCGGAGGGGAATCCGCCGCCGACATGCTGAACCGCTTCGGAAAGGCAGCCGCACGAATGGCGCAGGCGGAGGGTGGTGGGCAGAATCAATTTCGGCGGCACGCTCTTCCCCTGATGGTGGGCCAGCAGGGATTCGAGCGCCAGGCGGCCCATCTTCTTCAACGGCTGCCGCACGGTCGTCAGGGAGGGGGTGCTGGTGCGCGCTTCGATCGAGTCGTCGAAGCCGCATACGACCACGTCATATGGGACGCGCAATCCGCGGGATTGCAGCTCGGCCACCGCCGCCAGCGCCATGTTGTCGTTCGCGGCGATGAGCGCGTCGAACTCCATCCCGCGTTCGTCGAGGAGTGTCCGGACTCCCTCCCGGCCTCCGGGCGGAGACCAATCGTAGGGCTGATAAAGCAGCCCGGGGTCCACGGTCAGGCCGAACGACTGGAGCACATCCGAAAAGGCCTGGAAGCGCTCCTCCGCGTCCGGGTTGTCGGCCGGCCCCTTGATGAACGCCAGCCGCCGGCAGCCGTGCGTCTCGATCACATGCCGGACGGCGGCGCGCATGCCGTCGTAGTTGTCGACCAGGATCGAGGTGACCACGTTTTCCATCGAGCCGCCGATGTTGACCACCGGCAGGTCGCCGAACACTTCCGGGCGGAGCAGGGGCAGGGTGGGGTTCACCAGCACCAGCCCGTCCAGGTCGGGCGTCTTCAATTGGCGGTAATGGGTGCGGTTTGGGACGGGATCGTAGATATTGATGTCGCCGAATCCGATCAGGTTTACATCCAGGGCTTCGGCGGCTTCCACCGCCCCCCACCACATCTGCCCGCTGTAGGGATTGGTCAGCCCCCAGTTGACGAGAAACCCGAATGTGGGCCGTGCCGGGCGGGGATCGCGGATGGATTTACCGGAAGGGGGTGCGGTTGCGGGAGGCGGCATATCCTTTGCCATGCGGTTCGGGGCGGCGTCCTCCGCCGGGGGCCAACGGGAGACCGACTGCGAAAAATTATAATCCACGTGCGATTCCGGCATGTATCCGCTGAATGCCGCCCGGCCGGGTCTTGCGCCTCGGACGGATATAATGAACCCATGAGCGGTTTCCATCTCGAGGACCGCAGAATCAAGACTCTGCGCGAAGCCCTCCGGGGGCGGCTCTCGCATTTTCTCTATCCGCCGGGCCTCGATAAAACCACGCGCTCCAATTACCGCAATGTCCAGGTCGATGCGGTCGGGATCGGCCTGGCGAGCGCCGCGGCGCCGTTCCTGCCGGTGTTCCTGGCGCGCCTGGGCGCCGGCGCCTTCGAGGTCGGTCTGCTGACCGCGATGCCCGCCGTCGCCGGGCTGGTGTTTGCGCTGGCGATCGGCCGCTTCCTCCAATCGCGCCCCAACATCGTCTGGTGGTACAGCTTCTCGCGCATGCTGGTGATCTCCGCCTACGCCGCGACCGGCGCGGCCCCGTTCATCATCCCGCGCGAGTGGCTGATCCCGGCCGTGATCGGGATCTGGGCGCTGGCGACGGTCCCGCAGACGATCGTCAATACCGGTTTCACGGTGGTGATGAACTCGGTCGCCGGGCCGGGCGGGCGCTACGAACTCCTCAGCCGG
>CAZYSF010000149.1:0-2548 GCA_964649635.1 uncultured Anaerolineales bacterium
CGGTTGCGGTCCTGGACCAGGGCGACGGCGGAATGGCCGGTGACGGCTTCGATCCGGCGCACCCCGGCCGCCACGCTGCCTTCCGAGACGATCAGGAACAACCCGATATCGCCGGTCTGAGAGACGTGCGTGCCGCCGCACAGTTCGTAGGAGAAGGGTTTTTCCTCCTCGCCGATCGAGATGGTGCGGACCGTCTCTCCGTACTTCTCGCCGAAGAGGGCCATGGCGCCTTTGCCGACGGCCTTTTCCCGCGCCTCTTCGGTCGACGCGACCGGATAGTTGGCAAGGATCGCTTCGTTGACGAAACGTTCGATTCTTTCCAGATCCTGCTGGCTGACCATGCTGTGATGCGTAAAATCGAAGCGCAGCCGGTCCGGCGCGACCAGCGAACCGGCTTGCCGGACATGATTCCCCAGTACGTAGCGCAATTCCGCGTGCAGCAGGTGCGTGGCGGTGTGGTTGCGCATGACGCTCCAGCGCCGCTCCTCGTCCACTTCCATCCGCGCCAGATCGCCCTGAGCCGGGCGGCCGGATTTCACCTTCCCGCGCAGGATGATCAATCCGCCGACCGGCCGGCGGGCTTCCTGGAGTTCGACCTCCCAGAGCGCTTCGTCGCCGCCTTCGGACTTGGGCTTCCACAGCATCCCGCTATCGGCCACCTGGCCGCCGGATTCGATATACAGGCAGGCGCGCGGGAGGACCAATTCGATTGCTTCGCCCTCCTGGGCGCTTTTCACCCGCTTGCCGTCGCGCAGGATTGCCAGGATCGGTTCGTCCATCTGGAATGTGGAGTACGGATCGTATTCGACGCCGTTTTCCGGCAGCATCCCGTCGCGTTTTAACTCCTCGAGCAGATCCCGGTAGCGGATAGCATCCTGGCCGGTCATCTCACCCATCGCCTGAGCCGCCCCGGAAACCTCACGGTGTTCATCCATCGCCTGCCGGAAGCCCTCGGCGTCCACTTCCACGCCGCTTTCGCGCAGCACGTCGCGGGTAATCTCGAGCGGCAGGCCATAGGTGGCGTACAGGTCGAACGCGCGCCGGCCCGTAAGGGTCTTTTCATTCTTTTGGCGGAGATCGGCCAGCATTTCCTGGAGATATTCCATCCCCAGATCGACCGTCGTCCGGAAGCGGCGTTCCTCAAGTGTCAGCGCCGAGAAAACCGCTTCGCGGTGCTGGACCAGTTCCGGATAGGCCGGGCCGTATCCCTCGACGACCGCTTCGGCGACCTTGGCCAGGAAGGGTTCGCTCAGTCCGATTTTCCCGCCGAAGAGCGCCGCGCGCCGGATGATCATCCGGCAGATGTAATTGCGGCCGATGTTGCCCGGGACCACGCCGTCAGCGATCAAAAAGGCCGCGGCGCGGGCATGGTCGGCGATCACGCGATAGGACGTAAAATCGGCCTCGCGCTGCTTGTCGGTGTTTCCGGTCAGCTTCTGCGTGGCGAGGATGACCGGCCAGAGCAGGTCCGTGCGATAGGTGGAGTTCACGCCCTGCAGTACCGCCACGATTCGTTCGAAACCCATTCCGGTATCGACGTGCTTGGCGGGCAAGGGGGCGAGCGTGCTCGGTCCGGTGCGGTTGTATTGGATGAACACCAGGTTCCACAGCTCGGTAAAACGGCGGCAATCGCCGTTGACGCGGCAGATATGGCCGGCGACGGCTTTTTTATCGCAGGTCTCTTCGCCGCGGTCGAGATGGATTTCACTGCACGGACCGCAGGGGCCGGTGTCGGCCATTTCCCAGAAATTCTCCTTGCGGCCGAATGGCAGCACATGCGCCGGATCCATCCCGGGCTGTTTTTTCCATTCTTTCTCGGCCTCCTCGTCCGCCGCGATTTCGCCTTTCTCATCGCGGAAGGTGGTGGTGTAGAGCTTGTCCGCCGGCAGTTCCCAGACCTTGGTCAGGAGTTCCCACGCCCAGGCGATGGCTTCCTTCTTGTAGTAGTCTCCGAAGGACCAGTTGCCGAGCATTTCAAAGAAAGTGTGATGGGTGTCGTCCCGCCCGACCTCGTCGAGGTCGTTATGCT
This sequence comes from uncultured Anaerolineales bacterium, assembly GCA_964649635.1. Lineage (GTDB taxonomy): Bacteria > Chloroflexota > Anaerolineae > Anaerolineales > RBG-16-64-43 > JAFGKK01. The sequence goes on from CAZYSF010000149.1 coordinate 2,030, forward strand.
TGCCGGCGACGCGCATGCACTTTTGGCAATCCACGGCCCGCACGTAGGCACGCTTGTCGGTTCCAAGGAACACGTCCTTGAACTGGACCATCCCGGCGTTGGTGAAAAGCAGGGTGGGATCGTTGCCGGGAACCAGCGAGGCCGAAGGGACGATGGTATGGCCGCGTTCGGCGAAGAAGCTCAGGAATTCCTGGCGAATTTGAGCGCCTGTCTTAAGCGCCGCTTTGCGCGCCTTAACGGGCTCGGCGCGGGAAGGTTTACTTTTAGGCATCCGACCTCCAAAAGGGTGAACGGATTATAGTCGAGAGGGGACGGGGAAGGCAATCCGCCGATTCCCCGCTCCCGGAAATCCGTAAAATAGATGGACCGGATCGATGGCCACAAAAGGCACATAGGGCACAAAATTTTTTATGCGTTTTATTGCTTTCTGTGGCTGATTCCCGGTTTTCTTTTCGGAGGGACCGAATCCAACTTAGTGTACAATCCATGCAGAATGTGAATTCCGCAACCGCCATACCC
>CAZYSF010000150.1:0-6170 GCA_964649635.1 uncultured Anaerolineales bacterium
GTCCGAATACAGAACAATGACAAAGATGACGAACACGCCCTTGATCGCCTGGATCGCGAAAGCCGGGACCCCGATCGAGAGGATCGAGGTGGTCATCGCCTGGATGACCAGCGCCCCGATGACGCTCGCCAGCAGCGAGAAACGCCCGCCCGACATCAGCGTGCCGCCGATCACCACCGCGAGGATCGCGTCGAGCTCCAGGGTCAGGCCGATGTTGTTGGCATCCGAGGTTTTGATGTTGGAACTGGCGATCAGCCCCGCCACCCCGGCGCAAAAACCGCAGAAGGCGTAGGCCAGCAGTTTGATCTTCTTCTCATCGATGCCGCTGAAGAAGCTCGAGCGGAAGTTGATCCCCACCGATTCGATGAACAATCCGATCGCGGTCCGCCGGGTGATGATCCAGGCGGCCAGGAACACGACGGTGACGATGTACAGCGGGAACGGCAGGATGATCCATCCGTTGCCGATGAAGGCATACGGGTCGTAGAAAATCTGGATCCGGATCCCGTTGGTGATCAGCTGGGCGATCCCGCGGCCGGCGATCATCAGGATCAGGGTGGCGACCATGGCCTGAATTCTTCCATAGGCCACCAGCAGGCCGTTCCACAAACCGCATATGGTGGAGATCAGAAGGGTCACGATGATTACCAGCCACAGCGGGGAGTAGGTAAAGTGCGGATCGAAGACCAGCTTCGCCAGGTTGGGCGGCAGTTCCGTCGCCAGGACGTACGGATTCATCATCAGCGCCGCGACCGAGGCCGCAATCGCCATCACCGCGCCGACCGAGAGGTCCACCCCGCCGGTGGCGATCACCAGCGTCATCCCGATCGCCAGGAGCATGATGGAGGACCCGTTGCGCAGGACGTCGATGATGCTGCCGTACAGGTGGCCGTCCATCGTGCTGAAGTTGAAGAATCCCGGGACGAAGATCAGGTCGAAGGCCAGGATTATCGCGAGCGCCAGGAGCGGGAAGAACAGCCGGCTCTCGGTGATCGTCCGCCAGGAAATGAAAGGTTTGGTTGTTTTCATGCTTCGCTCCCCGCCATCGTCTTCATGATCTTCTGCTCGTCCGTTTCGCCGACGAATTCGCCCACCTTTTCCCGGTCGCGAAGGACGACGATGCGATGGCTCGTGCGGATTACTTCTTCGAGCTCGGAGGAAATGAACACGCAGGATTTGCCTTCCTCGGCCAGTGTCAGAACCAGCTTCTGGATTTCGGTTTTGGTCCCGACGTCGATCCCGCGGGTCGGTTCATCCAGGATCATCACCTCCGGATTGGCGGCCAGCCAGCGGGCAAGGATGACCTTCTGCTGGTTTCCACCCGAGAGGTTCTTCACCGCCTGGTCGGCCGAGGGGGTGCTGATGTTAAGCAGCTTGATGTAGCGTTCGGCGATCTCATATTGCTGCGGGGTACTGAGGTAGCGGAACCATCCCCGGCTGGCCTGCAGCGCCAAAATGATGTTTTCGCGCACGGTCAGATCGTCCACGATCCCCTCGCCCTTGCGGTCCTCCGGGCACAGCACCACGCCGCGCTTGATCGAATCGAGCGGCGAGAAATTCTTGACGGCCTGGTTTTCCACGATCAGGGTGCCGACGTCCGGGGTTTCGGTCCCGTACAGAAGCGAGGCGATCTCGGTGCGCCCCGAGCCGAGCAGTCCGGCCAGGCCGACCACCTCGCCGCGGTGCAGGTCGAGGTCGAAGGGCTTGATCGCGCCGGCGCGCCCCACCCCGCGCGCGGTCAGGCAGGGTTCCTTTTTAATGGTCTTCATCGTGCGCAGCTTGATCTTGGTCATTTCATCCAGGCCGCTCAGGCTCCGGCCGATCATCTTGGCGATCAGGTCGAGGTGCGGCAGCTGGCGGGTTTCGTACGTACCCACCAGTTTCCCGTTGCGCAGGACGGTGATCCGGTCGCTTACCTCGTACACCTGGTTGAGGAAGTGGGTGATGAACACAATCCCCACCCCCTTCTGTTTGAGCTGCTTCATAACGTCGAAGAGCTGACGTGTTTCATCCAAATCCAGGCTGGAGGTCGGTTCATCGAAGATCAGGATTTTCGCGTTGGAAATCTCCAGCGCGCGCGCGATGGCCACCATCTGCTGGATGGCCACCGAATACGACCCCAGCGGCTGCGTGACGTCGATATCCACGCCCAGTTCGAGAAGGAGTTTCTTAGCAAGCGCGTGCATAGTCTGCCAGTCGATATAGACCAGCATGCGAATAATTCTTCTGGCGGACGGGCTTAAGCCCTCTAAATTCACCTTCCACCACAGAAACCGCATCGGTTCGCGCCCGATGATGATGTTTTCCGCGACCGACAGGTTCATGCACAGGTTGTTTTCCTGGTAGACCGTGCTGATTCCCAGATCCACCGCATGCTGCGGGGAACGCACGCGGGTGTCGCGTCCGAACAGGGTGATCGTCCCGGTATCCGGATGTTCCACGCCGGTAAGCACCTTGATCAGCGTGGATTTCCCGGCGCCGTTTTCGCCCACCAGCGCGAGGATCTCACCCTGCTTCAGGGAGAGGTCCACGTTCTCCAGGGCTTGCACGCCCGGGAAGGATTTGGAGATCCCGGTCATTTTCAGGATGGTGCTATCGGTTTCAGCCATCGTTCCACCTGCTTTCCGGAAAAAACATTTTTAGTTCGGGGGGAGAAGCAGCTACGCTGCTTCTCCCCCCACGTACGCAACTTCCGCTTCAGGATGCTTCCGAACTCAGGGAAGTTGCCCGCGTTTTAGTACTTGCGCTGGGCGAAGACTTCCGCCAGGTTCGGATCGGTCGAGCGGAAGACGCCTTCCTGCGAAGGAACCCACTTGGGCAGCGATTCGCCGTTGAGGGCCTTCAGGGCGGCTTCGTAGACCTGCGGGGCCAGGAGCGGGTTGCACTCCACGGTCACGTTCATGGTGCCTTCCACCAGAGCCTTGAAGGCGCCGGCGGTGGCATCGACCGAGAGGATCTTGATGTCGACGCCGGGCTTGAGGCCGGCTTCCTGGATGGCCAGGACCGCGCCGAGACCCATCTCATCGTTCTGGGCGAACACGCCCTGGATATCGGTGCTCTGCTTCAGCCAGGATTCCATGACGGCCTTGCCCTCGGTGGCGCTCCAGTTGGCGGTCTGGGTCTGGGTGATGGTGATGCCGCAGTCGCCCATCTTCTCGCGGAAGCCCTGGCCGCGGTCTTTGGCGGCGGAGGATCCGACGTTGCCAACCAGTTCGACGACGTTCTTGGAGGCGCTGCCTTCGAGCAGCTTGCACATCTCATCCGCGGACTTGCGTCCCTCTTCGGCGAAGTCGGAGCCGATGTAGGTCGCATACAGATCTTCCGCAGCGTCGATGCGGCGGTCTTCCAGGACGACGATCTTGCCGGCGTCCTTGGCTTCCTTCAGGACGTCATCCCAGCCCGTGGTTTCCAGGGCGGCGAGCACGATGACGTTGACTTCCTTGTCGGCGATGAAATTGCGGAACGCCGCGACCTGGTTCTCCAGCTTGTTCTGCGCATCGTAGAACTTCAGGAGGAGGCCCAATTCGCCCGCGGTTTCCTTGAAGGAAGCGGTGTTGGCGGCGCGCCAGCCGCCTTCCGAACCGGTCTGGATGAACCCCACCACCATATCGCGGTAGGTGTAGGTCTTCTTCGCGCCACCGCCCGTGCCCGAGCAGGCCGCGAGGACCAGGACCGCCATCATCGAAACAACCAAACCTAGGATCTTCTTCATGTTGCTCTTCTCCTTTCCTTTCTGGGAAAAAATTATTCGGAGCGGAAGCGAAGCATCCTTGCGGAGGGCATCACTTCGCATGCTGAAAGAAACCATATCTTCCCGGTATACCTCCTCTCCGTTTTATGAATTGGGCGGATGACCCTCGCCCGAACTGCCGCGAATAACCAGTTCCGGTCGCAGCCAGATTGTTTCCGATTTCCCGGGCGGATCATTCTCCTCCCGCCGGGCGGCGATCAACTGGCTGAGCAACCCAACCGCCGTGCTGCCGAAATTCATCAGGTTCTGCCGGATGGTCGTCAGGGGCGGCCAGAAGTAAGCCGCTTCCGGGATGTCATCGTATCCCACCACCGCCAGGTCCTCCGGGACCCGCCGCCCGAGCTTGCGGCTGGTCTGAAGCACCCCCAGCGCCATCTGGTCGTTGCAGACGAACACCGCGTCCATCTCCGGGAAATGCTCGAGCAGCGTTTCCAATCCGATCGCCCCGCTGGAGGTGGACCAATTCCCCTCCGCGATCTGGCGGTCTTCCATTTTCAATCCGGCGGCAGCCATCGTTTCCCGCCAGCCCTGCACCCGTTCGCGGGCGCTCCACCATGTCGTCGGTCCGGTGATCACGCCGATGTGCTTGTACCCGCGCGAGACGAGGTGTTGCACGGCGAGCTGGCTGCCGTAGCGGCTGTCGACGTTGACGACCGACACCTCCCGCCGCGGGCGGGTTTCGAGGAAGACCACCGGAACGGGAAAATGTTCCTGTTCGAGCCAGCCCAGGTTTCCGCCGATCTCCTGGGTCGCCCAGATGATGCCGTCCACCTGGCGGGAGAGAAACCCGTCGATCAGCGGCTGGACGTCGTCGTTTTCCGGTTTATGGAGCAGGCTGAGGTTGAGGGAATATCCGGCTTCGTTCGCGCCCTGCTCGATGCCGACCAGAGTCCGGCTCGGGCCGTAATAATCGATCCCGCTGGCGACGACTCCGATGGTGTAACTTCTGCGCTGGGTGAGACTGCGGGCGATGACGTTCGGGCGGTACCCCAGTGTGTCGATGGCGTCCTGAACGCGTTGGCGGGTGTCGGGGAGGACCCCCGGGATATTGTTAACAACTCGCGAGACCGTCTGGGTGGATACCCCGGCGGATTTGGCTACATGCTTGATCGTCACCCTGTTTGTCGATCGGACCCGCATGTGTTTTCCTTTAGCCAAAACACCAAATCTTGTCCGAAATATCCATGTTACCGGTAACGTTAGCGCTAACATTGTAGAACATCGTATGATTAAGTCAAATTAAAGTATTTCAACAGTTGACCAAGATTAAGTCTTCTAATAATTCGATCGAAATGATTTGAAAAACCCTAACCTTAAATAAATCCAGGTATTTCGAGGATCAATTTTTAATTCAATTCTGCGGGTCAGGAGTTCTGGCAGCAAAAAAAGTTCAATGGCACAACGCCGTTAAATTACGAGCCGCCCCGCCCGCTGCGAAACCGTGATCTCGGCTTCCATCCCGGAAGGAAATTGCAGAAAATCGTTTTCAATTCCGTCGCTGAAGATTACTCCTGTATCCGGGGTAAGACTCTCGACCCGCAGCGGGGTCGAGCGGGTGATTTTGCCAAACACGATGTTCGCGCCGGAAGTTTTACTGGGAAAAGGCTCCCGGACGCTGAAATAGAGGTATTCGGCTTCCCAGGCAAATCCGCCGGCGGGCGCCGCTTTTCCGCCGGCGCCCTTCCGCGGCCCCGTAATTCCCTCCGCCCCGGCCAGAATGCTTTTAAACCAGCCGGTTGAACCCAGGCCGGTGGACACAATGATGCCGCTTGAAGACTGCCGCTCTTCGCGTTCCGCGTGGCGGATCGAATAGCGGAGCGAGGTGTGCGACCGCGGCCCGATGAACAGGTCGTTCACCGCGTACAGAACCTGGCCGTTCGAGAGGCTGGCCTGGGCCATGGTGATCGGCCGGATTTTCCTGCGCTCCGTGAACACCTCCGGAACGACCAGCGCCAGATCGTCCACCCGGAAGGGAAGCAGAATCCCGTCCCAGCGCTCCGGATCCGGATTCACGCCGATCACCGGCTGGCGGTCCAGATACTTCAGGGTGTTGGCCACCAGCCCGTCCTGACCCAGGACCACGACGGTGTCCTGCTCCCCGAAGAGGAAATTCGGGAGAAACGCCCGGTCAACGACCTGCACCCGCCCCAGCCGGGCAAGGATTTCCCCGGCGCTCCGCACCGTCGCCTGGTACCGCACGTGCTCCCGCTCGTAATCCGAAAAATCCGCGCCCAGATGCTCCACATAGAACTGCGCCTGGGAGCGGGTATTGTGGCGGGCGAGGAGCTCGTCGAGCCGCGTTTTGCGGACGATCAGGATGATCTTATTCTCGGTCGCCCGGTTCATCCGCCGGCCCGCCTTCCCGCTGCCGCATCAGCTCGCGCAGCAGATCGGGTGAGATGTTCAACTGGCCGATCTT
>CAZYSF010000151.1:0-8425 GCA_964649635.1 uncultured Anaerolineales bacterium
CGGGAGAAGGAGCCAAGCCGTCAATCCCATCGCCACGCTGTACATGGCCAGGCCGCTGGTCTTGAACAGCGGTTCCTCCGGCGGCAGATACGACCGCTCGGAAAGCGGAGCCGGCATCTTAACGTCTACCCGGCCTCCCACTCCGCGCGCGTCACTATATGACAACCCATCTGCAGCCATTCCCAGAAGTCGTCGCAGTTTCCTTCCAGCGTGTAGTTCACCCTCTGGACGAAATCAAACTGGAACATCGTGCTGTCCAACTGTGAAAGCAGCATCTGACTGCCTGCGCTGGTTGAGGCGTTGGGAATAATCGTTTTCAGATCCTGAAAAACAATTGTAAAAAAATCCCCATCCCAAACGACATCGCTCGCCGCGTCCGCGGTAGCCGGTGAAAACCAGGAAGCAAATCCAATGGCTCTTTCCGCGTCGGTCGGCCCCTTTAATAGTTCCTTCAGAGTCGAATGGATAAGCGTCTCCTGGTTGCCCGTCTCCGGAACGGTCCGGGCAACCGGCACGGGAGTCATGTTTTCGTCGGCGGCCATCGTGAAGTAGACCCACACACTAACCGTTCCCGGTGTAAGAGTCTGTGTAGCGCCGGCGGTCCCGGTCGCCACCGCCGGTCCTTCCGTCGCGGTGGGGGTGGACGCGACGCACGCCAGCAGGGGCAGGACAGGGACAATCGCGATCAGAAGACGTTTCATGATCCACTCCTCCGGTCGGCAAACCCCGCCTCAGGCAAGGGTGGCCGCTTCCTTGGCGAATTCATCCACCTGCTTGGCCTGGGCGCGGATCTGGCGGATGATGTCCGGCGCCTCTTTTTCCGCCTGGGCGGCGCCCAGAGCCTGCAGCCGGATGATATCGGCCAGAATCGAATCCATCGTCGTGGCAAGGCTGGCCAGCTGCGCTTCCACGCGGTCCAGGAGCTTGCTGACCTTTTTCAGTTTCTTGATCCGGTCATCGATGGCGTTCAGCGCTTCCTCTTTTTCCCGTTTCACCAGCGGGTCGGTCTCCCCGTCCAGCGCGAGTTTGAGCAGCGCCCGCTCGCCGTCCAGGTCGGTGTTCATCTTCGAGACTTTGACGAAGTTTTCCGGGCCGGTCATCTGCCGGCAGAGCGAATACACCCGGTTGGTCAGGGTCTCGAGCTCCCCCTGCACCGGATCCAGCGCCGTTTTGGTCCGGCCGGCGGCGCTCATCAGCGAGTTGAAGATCCGCATCTGCGAGCGCACGACCCGGGAATATTGTTCCTGGAAGCGCGACGAGAGCGTTCCCGAGCGCGCCTGCATGTCGTAATCCATCCGGATGCGGCGGTCGGAGGCGATTCGCGAGACCATGACGAACCACAGGATCAGGCCGAGCGGGAAAAGCCACCAGGCCGCGACCAGGCCGGCCAGTACGGCTGCGGCGAACATCGCCGGGTTAATCCCGTGGAAAAGCGCGGTTACGAGCGGGGATCGCATCAGTTCAGCACCGGTCCTTTATAAGGCTGTGGGAAAAATTTTTTGGAGTCATTGCGAGCCTGCCCTGGCTTCCCCCACTTCGCGAGGGCGAGCGCGAGGGCAGGCATCAGGACGGGACTCGCTATGACTTTTTTAATATCTTCCCGAATCCATGTTAGCAGGGTGTTGAAAAAGTCGGTCGAGTAGCCCGCGTTCTTAGCGGGCGTATCGAGACCCCGCCAAATTTCCGGTGGTCTCGATACGCAAAAACCGCTACTCGACCACCTTGGATCCCTTTTCCCGCATCCTCATTAGAAATAGCTGCTAATAATCTCCAGCAGCTTGGCGATGTCGTCCGGATCGCCGGATTGCACCTTGGTGGCGGAAGCGCGCGCGATGCTGTTGAGCGCGGCGATATCCGCGTCGCTGCCGTAGGCCACCGGGATGATCAGGATTGGGTTGCGGCCGGAGCGCCCTTCCTGGATCTTGGCCAGGACGTCGTTCAGGGTGGAATTGCTGGCCGTATCCATCCCGTCGCTCAGGAGAACGATGGCGCGGATCCGGTCCTCCCCCTCCTCCGGTTCGGTGGCGATCAGCGAATCGATCGTCAGGATGAGCGTGTCATACAGCGCCGTGCCGCCGTCGGCCTGCAGGCTGTAGATGTAGGTGGCGATCTGGTTGCTGACCTCTTCGACCAGCCCCGGCGCGACCAGCTCCTGCGCGTAATTGTTGAATATCGTCAACCCGACCCGATTCTGGGTCGGCATCCGCTCCAGGAACAGGACCGCCGCCTGCTTCACCTGTTCGATCTTGTCGCCTTCCATCGAGCCGGAGCGGTCGATCACCAGGAGGATGTCGCCCTGTTTCTTGACGTACTGCCAGCTGGCCTGGACGGCGGCGATGACGTCCGGATCCGGTACGTTGAGCACCGTGGTCGGCTGATTCGGGTCCACCCCCAGCTCCGGGACGATCGGGTAGCCGATCGGCACGGCGGTGTTCACCGGCCGGAAACCGTTCTCCAGCACCTTGCGCTGAACCAGTTCGCTCAGGACGTAATCGGTGAACAGTTTCGCGGCGGTGCGCTGTTCTTCGCTCACCCAGTCTCCGTTGGGAATGGCAAAGGGATGCTCGTGCCAGAAGGTGCCTTCCTTCGGATACAACGCGACCAGTTTTTCGGGCGGCTTGTAGGCGGTCTTCCCCTGATTGATGAAGATGAGATCGTTCTCTTCCAGCGCGACGAAATCCAGGTATTCGGGCCCCTGGGCGATGTACTCCTTGAATTCGGTTGTGCGCGAGGAATAGTGCTTGACCAGGCTCTCGATCCGGCGCACGCCCTCCTGGACTTTTTCATCCTGAACCAGATCCATCGTCAGGCGGCGGATATCCGCCTCGCCGGCGTTGTACTTCGCGCTGGCGTAGAACTCGGCGATCAGCGTGGAGATCGCGGTTGAGCTGATGTACGGATCGGTATGCCCGTAATAGACCGTGGTGCGGTTGCCGCCTATTCCGTAATCCGCCCAACCGTTGGGGGAGTTCATGACTTCGATTAGCTCCTCCCACCCCACTGCCTCTCCGCCGTTTTTGGCCTGAATTGCCCGCAGGCGCGATTCCCAGATCGCCATCACCACCGGCGCGAGCGCGGTCGGCGGGCAATCCGACAGGGTGAACACTTCCCGCCCGGTTTGGTAATTCACCAGCGCCAGCCAGTGGCTGACCGACGGGGAGAAGAGCGTCGGCCGTTCCACGTTGGCGTTGTTGGGCGCAATGTAGGCGTTGATGATGCCCTGCGCGACCGTCCCGGAGGATCCGGACTTGCCGGTCACCCAGACCGGCTTCTCGCCGGACGCGAGCGATTTGTTGGTGACGGGATTCTTACCCTCGGAGGACGCCTTATTGAACGCTTCGATCGCTTCCTTCAGATACAATTCGCTTTCGGGCGCGTAGATGATGCTGATCTCGACGGCGTCCTTTGGTTTGGAATTCCCGACGATGCTGCATGCCGTAAGGAAAACAAGCAACCCAATCAGGACCGGTATCAGGCGTTTCATCATGTTCCTCCTTGACCTCCCCAGCAAAACTGAAGCGCGTAAACGGCATTCTCATCGGCGGGACGGACTGGATTTTCAAAAACCGCATCCGGCCTTTCGAGGTATTGATCCGCAAGATCGCCCTGCGGCCCCCCGCCCAGCAAATAGGACCGGAAATTCTGCGCGGCGGCCTTTTGCAGATCCGCCTCCCAATCCTCGATCTCCCTCCAGCTCGAGCGTATGAAGAAGGTGTAATTCAGGACCGCGCGGTACGCGGGCACCTGGAGGATGAAAGCGCTCGCATCCAACCGCCGGCTGTCGGAAAGCGGCAGGAAGGCTGCATCCGCCTGCGGGGGCCGGCTGGTCATCTGGTCGAACGGATTCTTCGTGCGGTCCGGGACCGCCTGCATTAACCCCGTGAGCCAGCGCTTGAAGGCGGGATCGTTGATCTGGGCAGCGGTCAGCGAAGATAGCTGGAAAAATTCGGCGGCGGCCGAAAGGCACGCGCCCATCCCCTCCACGCTGCCCTCCGGCGGAACCGCCAGGCGGAATTGCGAATCGGTCGATGCGGCCTGCGCCAGGGATTTCCAATTCAAGCCGGAGAGGATGCTCTGCGGCGCCCCGGACCAGCCCGCCCAGATGAAGGTATCCTGCGCGACGATCGCACCGGTCGCTTCGAACGGTATCCCGCCCGCCGCGATCCGCGCCCAATCCGATTCGGCAATCCAGATATCGGGAAGGCCGGTCATGGCGGTCAGGCGGGTGCCGGCTTCCGAGCCGCGCATCACATTCAGATTGACCGATACCAGCGGATTGAGCCTGGAAAATTCGACCGCGGAATCCCGGATCCAATCTTCGAGCGCCGGCGGCGCGGCGACAATCAGGGAGACCGGCCTGCCGGCCTGCGGATTCAAATAGAAATTGGGGAGCAATGCGTCCCGCAAGGGGGCATAGGCGACTTCGCGGACCGGCTGCCAGACCAGCGCGGCGCTTCCCACGCACAAGGAAGGAAGTATGAAGGCGGTGAAGAGAAACCGGTTAAAGCGGGGTGTGCTGCTCATGTCGGCTAATTATAGACGAAAAATAAGGTTTTCATGGTGGAAATTCATTTTCCTCAATCCGCATTTATTGGAATGGACGACTCCATGAAAACACATTCGGGCGTGACCGGAGTTCATGAGAGTATACGTATTACAGAGGCGGAAGGGTCGACGCTTTACGGTCTAACCTGTCCCAACCTCCTCACCCCCATCCCCTCTCCCCCTTCTCCTTCACGCAACTGTCCTAACCCCCTCACCCCTCCTCGCTCCGCGAGGATTCCCCTCTCCCCCTTCCCCGTACGGGGAAGGGGGAGAGGGGTGCCTGAGCCACGGTGGTTTTCCGTGCTGAAGGCGGGGAGAGGGGGTTGGGACAGCAGTTATGCCGGCATGCTTTATGTTGGCATCCAGGATGCTCTTCAACCTTTCAGGGATCCCGGATAATAGCACTTCGGGGTGACGTTCTTCGCCTTATTGATTAATCATATGCGCCATGTACCCCGCGCCGAAACCATTATCGATATTAACCACCGTCACGCCCGGCGCGCAGGAGTTTAGCATCGTGAGCAGCGCGGCCACGCCGCCGAAGGATGCGCCGTAACCGATGCTGGTCGGCACGGCGATCACCGGCCGGCTTACCAACCCGCCGACGACGCTCGGGAGCGCGCCGTCCATCCCGGCCACGACCACCAGCACGTTGGCCGCGAAGAGAGTCTCGCGCCGGTCGAGCAGGCGGTGGATGCCCGCCACGCCGACGTCGAAAAGGCGCTCGACTTTGCTGCCAAGCGTTTCGGCGGTCACGGCCGCCTCGTCCGCGACGGGGATATCGGCCGTCCCGGCGCTAAGCACCAGGACCGTGCCCTTTCCGGAGAGCATGGGAGAGCCGAGCGTGACGATCCGCGCGGTTTCGTGATAGACAGCCTGGGGAAAAATTTTCTTTATCGCGTCCGCCGCTTCGACCGAGGCGCGGGCGGCCATCACCCGGCCGTCGTGCTTCGCCATCCGCTCGAAGATTTTCGCGATCTGGTCGATCGTCTTCCCCGGGCAGAAAATCACTTCGGGGTATCCCTTGCGCATCGCGCGGTGCGTATCCACCCGGGCGAACCCCATATCCTCATACGGCAGGTCCTTCAGCTGCGAGAACGCGTCTTCGACGCCGAGTTCCCCGCCGCGGACCTGTTCGAGAAGTTTGCGAATGCGTTCGCTATCCATGGTTCTTTCCATCCTCCGCCTGCGCGATCGTCTCATTCAGACTGCCCCGCCGGTACCCTTGCAGATCGGCGGCGATATAAGTGTAGCCGGCGGCGCGCAACGCGGCGACCACCTTGGCGGCAGCCTCCGGCGAGGCCAGGCGGACGATTTCCTCCGGCGCAACTTCCACGCGCGCCAGCGTCCCATAATCCCGGACGCGGACAGAATGGAATCCGAGATCCTTTAGGGCGGCTTCGGATTCGCGCACCCGCTGGAGCGCCTCGAGTGTGATGCGCGCACCATACGGGAAGCGCGCCGCCAGGCAGGATTCAGCCGGCTTGTTCCAGTTCGAAAGATTCGCGCGCCGCGCGAGTTCGCGGATCTCCGCCTTGGCCAGGTCCGCCTCGCGCAGCGGGCTGCGCCCGCCCGCTTCCTTCACCGCGCGCTCGCCCGGCCGGTAATCGCCCAGGTCGTCGCGGTTGGAGCCCTCCACAATCCAGGTGATGCCTTCCTTGCGGGCCAGCACGGCGAGGCTGCCGAGCACACCCCGTTTGCAGTAATAGCACCGGTCCTGAGGATTGTGAACGAATACTTCGTCTTCCAACTGCCGCGCGGCCAGGAACACATGCTTCACACCAAGCCCGCGGGGAAGCGCGCACAGCGCCTCATCGTTTTGTTCGACGTAGATCGGCGATTTGGCCGTCGCGGCAATCACCTTTTCCGCGCCGAGCGACTGCGCCGCGGCCCAAAGGAGATATGAGCTGTCTACGCCGCCGGAATACGCCACCAGAACCGATCCCATTTCTTTCAGGATGGAAAAGAGGGCGGTTTGCTTTTTGATGAGAATAGCCTCGTCGAACATATCGTTGGCCTTTCGTAATCCTTCCGCCTTAATCATTATAGCGTGCCGGGAAGAGTACACGGATTACACCCAAAAAAGGCGATTACACTGAATAATTTTTAAGGATAGCACGGTGTTATTAATTAATAATTAAGAATTCGGTGAACTCGGTTCCTTTCCGTGTCTCGGTGTACAAAAAACGATGCGAGTCCGAGTAACGGATTTTCTTCACCGCATCCGGCATTGCGGGCATTCCTTATCTGCCTGGAATTCGTCCAGCCCCGAACGCCTTCATGATTTCATTCCTTGCCGCCGCCCGCGGCGTTCCGGCCCGCGATCAGGATCCAGGAAATATGGTGATGGCGCGAACCGCCCGCCCGGCTTTCGAGGAATTCGTGCTCGAAGCATTGATGGAATTTCAGGAAACCAAACCCCGATTCAAGTTCCGCCCGGTCGCTCAAGTGGACGTAGGTTTTATCCACCCAGGAGTTGGCATCGCCCCGAACCGCGGCCCCCTTGCCGGCGTGTTCCGGATCTCGGGTCGAGAGCGTGCCGAGGATGAATAGCCCGTCCGCCGCCAGCAGTTCGTTCACCGCCTTGGGGAACAACCGCCGTTCCTCCGGCGGAAGGATCTGGTACAGGTTGGCGGCATAGATCAGATCAAACGGCCCATCGGCGATCTCTTGAAAACGGGAGACGCGGAAATCCACGTCTGGCGGACCGCCCTTCGCTCCGTCAGCTTTCGCCATTTCCACCGCGGCGGCGGCCGGATCGACGGCCGTCATGCGAACGCCCAATTGCGACGCCAGGTAAAAAGCGTCCCGCCCGTATCCGCAGCCGATATCGAGCATGCGCTTGCCTGCGGTCGGGATGGCCGCCCCGGAAAAATATTTGGCCGCCGCGAGGGCGATTTCACTCGGGCGCTTGCCCCAGATTTTCCGGTCGCTGCGGTAGGCTCCGTCCCAATACGAGAGGCTCATGGTTAAGGCTGATCCTTCCAGTGCACGAGCAAGGCCGCAGCCTCGCCGATGGTTTTCACCTGCGCGTCGGCGGAAAGTTTGCCGCGCAGCTTTTGGTTGGCAGGCGCCTTTTCTTCGGTCGTCAGCCAGATCGTCCGCATCCCGATCTGCTTTCCGCCGAGGATATCCGCCCCAAGCTGGTCGCCGACCATCACGATCTGTCCGGCGGGGATGCCCCATGCGTCGAGGATCGGTTGAAACGCCCGCCGGTCCGGCTTGCGGATCCCGATCGCGGCGGAGATGACGACCGGATCGAAATAGGCTTCCAATTTGTGGTTGTCCAGCATCCGCCGGACGTTTTCCTCGTCGGAGGCATTGGAGAGCATCGCCGTCCGCAACCCGGCCGCGCGAATCTTCTCGAGCGCTGCGATCGAATCCGGGAAGAGGATCCAGTGGGCCTCATAGACTTCGTACATCGACCGCAGCGCGAGGCGCAGGATCGTTATGGGCTGGGGAGGAACCTTTTCCGCCTCCAGGACCGCCGTCAGCACGGAGAGGGCGGTGGTTTCGGTATGGTCGGCCGCGCGTTTGCGGTCGTAGGCCTCGAAGCTGCGCGCCAGCCGCGCGAGGAAGGAATTTTCCCGAAGGGTCACCCCCGCGCCGCCCAGCGATTCGAGCATCGCCCGGTGGGCGCGTCCGCGCACCTCCGCCACGTCGCCGTCGAAGGTGATCAGGGTGGAGCCGTAATCCAGGATCGCGCCGCGGATCATGCCGTCCTCAATATCCCTTCTGCGGATCGAAACGGTTCACCAGCGGCCGGTTCTCTAGGAACCGGCGCAGGTTTTCCGCGAATACATCCGCCGCCCGGGCGTCGTAGCGCGGCGAACTCCCGGCGATGTGGGGGGTTATGAAAAGGCACGGCGCCTCCCATATT
>CAZYSF010000152.1:0-10076 GCA_964649635.1 uncultured Anaerolineales bacterium
ATTTGCCGCAGCCGGGATCGGACCCGTTCCAGGCGGTGGAACTCCTCGTCGATGTGGTCCTTCAACTCGCTCTCTTTCAATCGCAGCATTCCCACCAGCTGTTCCGTGGAGGGCTCGTCCTGCAAGAGCCGGGCGATCTCCGCGAGCGAGAGGCCCAGATCTTTGAGCGCCAGGATCCGGTGCAGCTTTGGAAGCTGATCGAAGGAATAGTAGCGGTAGCCGGTGAACCGGTCCACCTCAACGGGCTTGAGCAGGCCGAGGTCGTCGTAGTGGCGCAGGGTCTGGACCGACACCCGGGCGATGCGGCTGAAATCTCCTATGCGTATCATCATTTCCTCGAGGGTGGGCCCATCCGAGGCCCGGTTGAAGATCTTCGGAGACACTATACTCTCTATGGTAACCATAGAGTCAAGGCCCCCTCCCCCTGCCCAATCCTCCCCCATATTCGCCGAGAGAGGGAAAGCTCTCAGATCGATTCATTTTTCCCCGGCGAGAATGGGGGGAGGGGTGGGCGTCGGGACGCGATGATTAAAAAAATCCCGCCATGGAAGTGAACCGGATTTCCATGACGGGATTCGGTGGATCAGCCGGGCACCCGGTCAATCCGCTTAATGGATGATATACGTGGCCGTCGCGGGGCCGATGTATGCGCCACCGATTCCATATCCCACTCCGTCGTCGCTGCACCGGCGGAACTGCATATCATAAACCCCGCCCAATCCCTCCAGGGTAACATCCTCGCCGGAGGAGATCCTTCCATCCCCCCCAATTGTGAGATCCGCGGAATACGTGCCGTCCAACGATTCGATGCTGACCCGGCACATGGCGCTCGCCGATTCGCTGTGGAAACGGACCGGATATCGGCCTTCGAAGATTATCACGCTCGAGCTTACTTCCGGTCCGATCGGCGTGTCGTGCTTCTCGAAGAGGACTCCGGTGTGATGGTCCCGGATCAGCACATCGTAAAACCCCGCCGTGAGGGTAAGATGGAAGGTCGCTCCATGCAGCAATGGGCTTGCGCCAAGCCGGTTGCTCCCCCAGGAGGCCGCATCCTTCCCGCGAATATAGATATCCAAAACGCGAAGGTAAGTCCTGTTCTCAACGGTAAATGTGACCTGCGGCAAAGGCGGCGCTTCGCGGACCGGAAGGCCGGCGGCGTTTCCGCTGATCGTCGAGCTGGCGCCGAACGCCCAACATTCCTTTCCATCGCTCTTGCGGGCGTAGTAGTAATCCGGCCAGTCCGGCCCGGAACGCGCAAGCAGAACGACGGTTTCGCCTTCCTCGATCCTGGCCACCCACGCATAGAGGATCCAGTGCGGGCCGGTGACACAGCTCAGATCCTGGCCGGCGGTCATCGTGACCGGAGCGGTGGTCGCGGTGTTCGTCGGCTGGGGGGTGAGGGTCCAGGTCGGCGTCAATTCAAGAATCGTCTCCGGTGTGGGAGACGATTCCGCCGCAGTTCCCCCGCCATCCCCCGGCACTACGATGATCTGAGGGGTGGGAGTCGGCCCAGCGGCCGCCTCGAGGATGCAGGCGGAGCCGAGAGTCATCATGGCAGGCAGCAACATCAGGTGTGCGATACGTACATGCATTGGTTTCATGCGCTTCTCCATACCTCCAAAAGCCTAATAGGCGACATAAGTTGCTGTGGCGGGTCCGATATAGGCCTCGCTTACCACGAACATCATCTCCCCGGACCCGCATTCGAAGAACCACATAAAAAACAAGCCGCCGGGACCCTCCAGCGTTACGGCCTCGCCGGGAGAGATCCGGCCGTCCCCCGGTATCGTGAAGGTGTACCGGTAACTGAAGTCGTCGTACGAGATTTCGCCCCGGCACATCGCATTGGGGGTCTCGTTGCGGATGTTTACCGTGTACCGTCCGTCGAGGACGATCACGCTCGAGCTCGGTTCCGGCCCGATCGGAACGTCGTGGGCTTCGTAGAGTATGCCGCTGTGACTGTCCATGATCCGGACATCATAGAAGCCCGCGGTGAAGGGCACCCCATAGGTTTCTCCCGCGCCGATCGTGTGTCCCGCGAGTAGATTGGTGCCCCAGACGGTTTCCGCCTGCGGGCGGATGCGGAGGATGCTGACCGGGAGGTAGGTTCTATTTTCGATGGTGAAGTTGATCCCGGGCAGCGGCGGCGCTTCACGGACCGGAAGGCCGGCGGCGTCCCCGCTGATCGTTGAGCTGCCGCCGAAGATCCAGCATTCCGCTCCGCCGGACGCCCGGGCGAAGTAGTAATCCGGCCATTCCGGCGCCGCCCTCGCCAGCAGCGGGACGGTCTGTCCTTCCTCGACCCTGGCCACCCATTCATATAGGATCCAATGCGGACCGGTGACGCAGCTGAGGTCCTGGCCGGCCGTCAGGTTGACCGGCTCGGCGGTCGCGGTGTTCGTCGGTTGGGCGGCAAGTGTCCAGGTCGGCGTCAGGTTGAGGATCGATTCCGGCGTGGGGGATGGCGTCGAGGGCTCCTCGCCGTCACCCGGAACCACAACGATCTGGGGGGTGGGCGTCGGTGCGGCCGCCGCCTCGAGGATGCAGGCGCTTCCAACGGCCATCGCGGCGGCAGGGATCAACAAATGCACGGGCAGGGAACGGGCATGTGTCATGTCTTCTCCGTTGCACGTATTATGGCATGAAAAGGAGCGGAGAATCCATAAAGGAAGCGCGGTTTGGGTGTTTCCTGGAGGTCTTTTGGAGATTCTTAAATAGGATCAGCGGCGAATAAAGGGGACCGCTGATCCGATGGGAGGCCTTTTCTTCCGGCGGGATAAAAAACCTTTGTGCGGGAACCGGATCGCGCTCTAGATTCCGTACGGGTTCGGATCGAGGATCTCGATCGATCCGTCGCTGTCCACGTCGGTCCAGCCGAAGAAGAGGAAGGGGAACGCGGACTGATCGTAGTTCCAGATCAGCTGATCGTTGGCGCCGGCGGTTCCGGTTGTCCACCAGTGCTGCCACCCGAGGCTGTGTGAAAGTTCATGGACCAGCAGCGAGCCGTACAAGCCGCTGCCCAGATCGGCCGGGGATTGAACGGTCATATACAAATTGACCCTGTCCGAACCGGTGGGAAGGCACCCGCCGTAAAGGGTCCAACCCAGGCCGCCGTATTTTGCGGACAGAGCGGTCCCCGAATCGAGATCGATCTGGGCGACCAGATCGTAATCGCGGGTCGATAAACCCGTCAGCGATTGAATCTGGGACGCAGTCAGGAATTCGCCCGGGACCGGCGGCGCGGAAACGAAGGCCGGCGTGATGTGGAGCTCCAGCAGCGGGGCGGACAGTCCCATCGCGGCAGCGTAAGCCCGGTGCCAATCCGCCGTCTGCGCCTGTGCGGCGGCGAGCGCGGTAAAAGCCTGGTCGCGCGGGATGCCCGTGTTGCCGTAATCCACGACCACGCCCAACATCCGCAGAGCGCCCACGGGCCGGCAAATCGTTGCCAGCCCGGGTTCGGCGCGGTTCACCGCCATCCGGTTTGTGCCCACCGTGCCGTCGTCGAACAGGTCGATTTCGTAATTGAAATCACCGAGGTAGACGGCGCTCACCCAGCGCGAAGGATCCCGGGCGTCCGGGTTGGGGCGGATGTAGCGGCCAAGCGGAGGGACGGGGATGGACAGCCCGAACCGTTCGGAATACAGGCGGACGAACCGGTCGCGGAGCGATTCCGCGCCGGCCGGCAGGCCTTCGACGCTGACGGTCAGGGAAGTCCGGGCGATGGCCTCGAAATAATTTTGGTTGTCGTCCGCGGTGCGCGCGTATGCCGTCAGGGAATATTTCCCGTTCCCGCGGTAGGGCGTCCAGGTCAATTCCGCCCGGAAGGGGAGGGAATAGGCGTCGTTGTGAACACGGGCCACCTGCAGGCCGTCGGCTTCGAGGATGACGTCCTTCACGACGACCAGCTTCTCATCGCCGCCGGCTTCCACCGTAACCACCGCCTGGGCGAAGCCGGCGGAATCGAGAGACGCAGTCACGGCGGCTCCGTCCGGGAGTGAGACGAAGGCGATCGAGGCGCCGGCCGGCGTTGCTTCGGGGGATGGGGAGGAACCGCCGGAGGTCACGGTGATATCCATCTCCGCCGCGTGGATGTTTTTCCCGCCGTCGAGGAATTCCACCGCCAGAAGATGCTTTCCCACGCCGGGTGATTTCCATTCCAATGCGATGGTTTCACCCGGGGCGATGGAAGCCGAATGCACCGCCTCGACGACGGAATCCACTTTCAGGGTCGCTTCGATGGTCTCGCCACCCGTGCAGCGGGCGGTGACGGTCAGCGGTACGCCGGCGGCGGCTTTGGTTCCCGGTTGCGGTGAGAGGATTTCCACCTTCCAGCCGGAGCCGCCGGCAAAAGCGGCCGTCCCCGCTGTGATATCCGGCAGGTCGCCGGCCGGTGCCGATGTCCTTGGAGCAGCAGGGAAATTGCACGCGGCCAGGGCGAGAAAGACAACCCACCATGGGCGGCGAAGTATTCCGGCTGCGGAGTGTTGGATGGGCATGACCCCTCCTCATCGATCGTTCCGATGCATACTCATCGTATGAATTATTTCCGGGACGGTTCGTAAAGGGGGCGTGAAAAAAACAAGGGCGGTCCTAACCCTCCTCACCTCCATCCCCAACCCCTTCCCCCTCTCCTGGAATTACTCCAGGAGAGGGGGAAGGGGCTAGGGGTTAGGGGTGAGGAGGGAGGAGTGTTTTAACTTATCAAGACAGGAATTCCCACACCACCCGCGCGAACTCCTGTGCCTCACCCCGCCGGAAAAGCGCCGGCTTCCCCTCTCCTGACTAACGTCAGGAGAGGGGTTTAATCAAGACAGGAATTTCCACACCACCCGCGCGAACTCCGCTGCATTCTCCTCGAACATGAAGTGCGACGCGCCGGGGATGACCGCGAATTCCGCATCGGGGTAAATGCCGAGGTATTGCCGGGTGGTCGACTCGCTTTGAAGATCCTCCGCGCCGTGCAGGATCAGCACCGGGAAGGCGGTGCTCTTCATCGCGGCGCGGTAATCGTGGCGCTGGCCGAGGCTGAGGTATATTCCCCAGACCATCCATCCGCCGGGCCGGCCCGCTTCTCCCGCGGAGGCCTGCGGTGCGTTGGGGTAGGCCAGGGAATAATACTCCCCCAGCCGGTTGTTGAGCGCGATCAGATCGGCTTCGCTTTTCGAGAATATTTTCTGGAAGTCCAGGTAGTCTTGGATAAACGCGTCGAATTCTGT
The DNA here is from genome assembly GCA_964649635.1 of uncultured Anaerolineales bacterium. Taxonomy (GTDB): domain Bacteria; phylum Chloroflexota; class Anaerolineae; order Anaerolineales; family RBG-16-64-43; genus JAFGKK01. The sequence continues at coordinate 5,217 of CAZYSF010000152.1, forward strand.
GCGCCGGGATTCGGGAAGGCGCGCCCGGACGAGCGGAAACAGCCCGCCGTTTTCCTGCGGCATGACGAGCATATCGGCCGGTGAGATCAAGACAAGCTTCTCGACCCGTTCCGGGAATTCGGTGGCATACAGCGCGGCGATAAATCCGCCGAAGGAATGCCCGATCAGCGTGATCTTCTCCACGCCCAGGATCCGGCGGATGCGTTCTATATCCGCCACCTGCGCGCCGAGGCCGAGGCTTTTATTCAAGGTCTGCATGTTCTCGTAATAATTGGGGGATGCGAATTTGTCGAACGGGCGGGTGGATTCGCCGCACCCGCGCTGGTCATAATAATGAAAGGCGTGACCGTCCGTGAGCGGCTCAAGCCCGCTCCAGGGTTTGACGGATGGATTGCCCGGCCCGCCGTGCACAACCAGGACCGGTATCCCTTCTCCGGAGGAGAAATGACGCAGGCGGATGTCCGCTTCGACCAGCCACACGCCGGGCTCGTCCGGCTGCGCCGGCGGATCGAGCGGCGCGCCCAGGTCCTTTTCCGCGCGGACCATGCCCGGCTGGTACAGCGGGCCGGTAAAGGATTGCCACATATAATACCCGCCGACGGCGGCTGTGGCGATGCAGATGATCAGGATCGTTACGATGATGATGGGCATTTTTTTCATATGAACCTCTCAAGTCGGGGCGCATGGCTATGCGCCCCGACAAGGGCGGACCACCGTTCGCCTTTACCCATACGGCTGGCGCACGATCGTCTGCAGCTTTTCCGGCGCGGATTTGCGCGGGTCCTTGAGGTAGATTTCGTGATGCTTCCCGCGAAGCGTGCGGCCGGATTCCTTGATGTGATCGTGAATCTTCATGACCGTCGGTCCTTCGGTCGAGTAGGGGCCGATGTGCAAGATCTGCGCGGCCGGCCCTTCGGCGAAGGATTCGAATCGGACTTTTCCCAGCGCCGGCGGATTCTTCTTCTTGCCCACCTCGGCCCGCATCGTTTCCACGATCTCGCGGGTGACAAAATCCGGCTGCAGGATCATCATCGTCCACTTCCAGGCGGATTTATCCCCCGTGCCGAAAGTCCGCAGGTCGTCCGCCCACCACAATCCCTCGAGCGGCATTACGCCGTAGTCGACGGGCTTCTTTCCCTTCTTGATGTGGAACTTGATCGCGTACGCCAATTGGTAGAGCGCCGTCACCGCCTCCGCATACTCCGGCGCCTTGTTCGGGTCGCCCTTCCCGTCGATCATGAGGAAGTTCATGGCGGGAATGTTCACCGCGTCAACTTTCTTTGCGGATGCCTTGAAGAATTCGGCCAGTTGTTTTTTCAGATCGAGCTTTTTCACGGCTTCACCTTTTAATTGTTCGTAAAAGGCCGGATGAATTTCGCACGCTTGACGACCGTCGGCCTACGCCTTCTCCACCGGAATCTGTATCTCGGTCACGTAGGAATTCGGATCCAGCGGGCCGGGGCCGGGGCCGCGCAGGTAGATCTCGCGGTACGGGCCGACCATCCGGTACCCGTTGGCGGTGATCCATTCGGCGATCGCAGTGTACGCGTTCGAGAAATCCTCGTACGGGCCCTGATGGATCGTGCAGGCCGCCGCGGGGATTGCCGGCAACTCGCCAGGCTGCACGCCGTCTCCGGCCGGGAAGGATTGCGCCACCGGCACCGCCACTTCGGCGTCGAGGTCTTTTTCCTTGTACTCGTGGTCGTGCCAGATTCCCCAGGGCGGCCCGAGCGGGCGAATCCCCTTGCGGCCCAGGTAGCCGAACAACTCTCCGAACATCATGCCCACATCCTGCGGCTGGCCGATAATCTTCCACACCGAAGCCACTTTTTGCGCTTCCAGTTTCTTGATCACGACATCGTATTTCGACACGCTTCCCTCCATCTCGATTTGTCTCAGCCGCGCTTCCACCCGGAGAAGGCGTTCCTGCTCGTCCTGCACCCGCTGCTGCTGTTCGGCTTGTTTGAGCCGCAGCATGCCGCGCAGTTGCTCCAGGGAGATCCCGTTTTCCAGCGCCTGGGCGATCTGCTCGAGCGAGAAGCCCAAGTCTTTCAGCGCCAGAATCCGATTCAGCCGGGGGAGCTGGTCGAGCGAGTAGTAGCGGTACCCCGTCGAGCGGTCCGTCTCGATCGGCGAAAGCAGGCCCATCTCGTCGTAGTAGCGTAGAGTCTTCACCGAAACCAGGCTGAGTTTGGAAAAATCACCGATTTTGATCATGGATTGCTCCGTACGGTCTGAAATGAGGCCTCGCGTGTATTTTTACACCCTCCCGCCGGGGGAGAGTCAAGGGGTGATTATTCCCCTCACCCTGGTTCATATCCCGGAATACACGGGATATGAACCTTCCCTCTCCCAGCATAAGCTGGGAGAGGGATCAGAGGGTGAGGGTGAGCCGCCGATTTCATGGATGAGTTGATCACACAAATGAATAATTAAATACTTGAGAGCAAAATGAAAAAACACTTGGCGCCCTTTGCGGCTTTGCGGTAAAAAAGTCTTAGATTATTCCACCAATCCAAATTCCTTCAGCAGTGCATACAGGATGAAGAAGTTCGGAATTTGCGGGACCCCGACATTGGTCCAACGGAACCAGCCCTTATCCTTCTTGATCGACACATACCCGCCCTGGATTTTTACCGATTTCACTTCGTCCCAGTTCAATTCCTTCTTTCCCGCATACAGCTTGTTGTAATCCAGCGCCAGCGGGCCGAACTCCAGCCGGCTTCCGGCTTTGAGCGCGGCGATGTACTTCGGATACAGCGTGTTGGTGACGTTCGTCTGGATTGCCTTCCCCAGCGCTTCGATGTCCTTGTACTTGTCGTCGAATTTGTAGATGGTGTCGTCGGCCAGTTGTATGGAATAAAGGTATGTGGTTCTGGTATGGATGCCGTATGTGTGATGCCGGGTGATCGCCTGCCAGACGGCGGTCACTTCCTCCCATGGGATCTGGCGCACGTCTTCCCCCTGGGCGACGGCGATCCCGCGGTCGAAGATGGCAACTGCCTGGTTCCAATCGTTCCAGGCCGACCACAGGCACCATCCGCCAAGCCCCAGGCATGCCAGGAAGGCCAAGCCCATGGTGAGGCCTGCGCCCATCACTGTTAAGAGCAGCGCGGCGATGCCGGCTCCCGTCAACAAGACTCCCAGGATCAGGTTTCCCCACCTGTTCACTGATTTAACGGGATGTTCGCTTTTTTCGACGCCAAGTTCGAAACACGTAAGGAAGGGTGAGGCGGAAGGCATTGCTCTCCTCCGGAAGCCGACCCATTCGCGGTGAGGGGTGCAGGCCGGCGGATCTCATGCTGCGTGTATGTCTTATTCTACCCGCGTGTGCCGCCGGTTGTTTGCGGGTCCACCAAAGGTACTAGTGCCGGCGGGTTGGGATCAACCGTCCGATCCGCCCATGCCGAATGCATGGATAACGGTGAATTAGGATGGATTGTTACGCGTCCCCTTCAGGCGGACTCCGGTTAGCCGCCTAAAACCGGTGAATCGGGAATCAGCGCCCGCAACAGCGGCTCCTGCCAGCGGTTGACCGCGGGATCGTAGACGCCAAAGCCGGAGCAGAATTCCCAATAAGCCCAGGAAAAGGATAGCGCCTCCGCCTCCCGGGCGACAAACGCGGTCCACAACGCGCGCGAGGGCATATCCGCCTTCTGGTAGGCGCCGAATTCGCCGAGGAAGACCGGGCGGTTATTTTCAAGCCCCCATTCCGAGGCGGAACGAAACTCGTCGCGGATCGCTTTCTGCTCCTCCGCGCTTCCGGTCCAGGCCGTCCCCAGCCAGGCGTCCGACCCGTCCGCCCATTCGGCTCCCTGATGCGTGAATGGGAACGGGCTGTAATAATGGAAGGTGACGATCAGGTTGCGCTCGTCCTCCGGGAGTGCCAGCGACGGCAGTGCCCAGAGCCCGTTCCAATTCACCGGCCCCACGACGACGGTTCGCTGGGGATTGGAAGCGCGGATGACGCCGAGTGCGGAAGTCAGGGCGGCGTTCCATTCCGCCGGCGTGACGGCATCGGTCGGCTCGTTCAGCAGTTCGAAGATCAGCTCCGGCGGATAGTCGCGGTAGTGGTCTGCGATCTGCTCCCAGAGCAGGAGGAAGCGGCTGCGCTCGCAGGATGCGCAATCCATGTAGGGGGTGAAGTGGTGGAAATCCAGAATGACAACCAACCCGCGCGAGAGCGCGTTGTCCACAGCCCAATCGACCCGCTCGTAGAAGGAGGGAAAAATCGTATAGGGCGACTCTTCCAGCGCGTGGGTGTTCCAGCGCACCGGCAGGCGGATGGCGTCGAACCCGGCATCCGCGACCTTCTGGAAATATTCCTCGCGCAGCACCACGCCCCACTCGCCCTCATCCGGCGCCTCCAGCGCGTTGCCGAAATTGACGGCCCGCCCGATGCGCGCGTTCATCGTAAACGGGTCCGGCCATTCGGCGGGGAGGGCCGGCTGTTTCCTGGTGGGGTTGATGATGATGGGGGCAGCGGTATCCGTCGGGGCGGCGGTTGCGGCCGGCACCGGCGCGGAAGGGCCGGCCAGGACGCCGCATCCAAACAGAATCAGGGGCAGCAGGGGAAAGACGGATAGCTTCCGCATCGGTGCACTCCTCGATATCAACCGCCATGGCATGTGTCATGACGGGATTTGCGGAAAACTATACCCCCTTTTCCCCAGCTTGTTCAACGGTTCCCGGTTCCGGGTAGGTCACCAGCGCCCCGTCCCAATGCGCGAACGGGGTCATCCGGTGGGGTTGGCTGTGATCAAGATCGAGGATGTCTTCAACTGGGATGCCGGCGAAGACGAGCGCATCCGCGATCAGCGACCGGTGGCAGCGCCAAGGGACGGCTTCGGCGCACAGGAT
>CAZYSF010000153.1:0-1580 GCA_964649635.1 uncultured Anaerolineales bacterium
TGAGGAACCACGCGCGCGCCGCCAGATATCCCGAAAGCATGAACGCCAGCCCGCCCACGGCCTGCCCCAGCCGGCCGATCCCGAGGCTGCGCGCGAGTTTGGCCATCCCGATCCCGGCCCACAGCAGATGCGCCGCCATCAACAGGCCCTGGCCGTAATCGACCGGGACGGCCAGCAGAATCCAATTCGGCGGATACAGCAGGGCGGATTGCGCATTGGCCAGGAGCGGCGCCCCCATTCCCAGCATCGGATTCCACAGCGGCCAATAGCCGTCGAGGATCGATTGTTTGGCAAATTCATGCCAGGGGAAGAACTGAAGCAGGGGAAGCCCCCAGAATATGGTCTGCACGCCCGCAAGAACCGGCGCGAAAAGCAGAATCAACGCGCCGGCCAATACGGCGTAAACCGGATTGATTCCCCCCAACAGCTTTTTTATGCGGAAAAGGAGAGACCCTTCGGCCATGGGGCCGTGTATACACTGTTTCCATCGGGGGGGCAAGTGGCTGGGCGATTAGTACTTGACCGGACTATCCGTGTGGGCTGTATAATCCGGATTGTCCAACGTGGCGTCGGGAGACGCCTTCCGTCCGCGGGGGAAAACCAACACGCGTTCAAGGAGGCTCCCATGTCCAGACAATTTACCGCAGGGTGGTTCTTCCTGGTGTTGGCTGCCGCGCTTTCCGCCTGCGGCCCCACGGCGACTCACACTGTGGAAAAAACCCCCGTGATCGAATCCCTGCCAAATCCGACGAATGCGCCGACCGAAACGGCCGCCGTAACCGAGGTGGTCGGCCCCGCGGTCTCCCCGACTCCCGCCGAAGCCGAACCGATGCCGGGCCTGGTGTACATCGCGCCGGTTCCGGAAAAAGGAATAGTCGGGCCGTTCCTGGTCGAAGCCGACGGCGAGAGCACCCAGATCAGCGACAAACCGGCGCCCGCGCTGTCCCCCGACCGCAGCCAGCTGCTGTATTCAAACAACGATGATATCTGGATTCTGGACCTCCAGACCGGCAAGACGCGCAACCTCACCAAGACCAACGACCGTTTGGAAGGGAACTTTCAGTGGTGGCCTGCGCATCCCGACCTGATTGTGTTTCATTACCAGCCGGCCGAAGATCCCGGACCCGATGCGGGATTCCTGGCATCGATCAAACCCGACGGCACCAATTACCTCCTGATGGATGAGGAAGCCCGCTCCTTCTCGCCCGCGGCGCTTTCCCCCGACGGGCAGTCGATCGCGTACGACCGCGCGGGCCAGCCGTGGGTGTATCATTTCGCGGCGGGCAAGATGCCGATCTTCCCGAAATCCTTCACGGGATTCCATCTCGCGGTAAACCCGGCCTGGTCGCCCGACAGCCGGCGGATCGCCTGGCAGCTGTTCGGCATGCCGACGGCGCAGGATAACAACAGCGCGGTCGGCATCCTGGATCTCGATGCGCTGACAGTCACCGAACGCCACAATTATGCGGTCCTCGGCGGCAGCGGAATCGGTCCGGATCACCTGGCTTGGAGCCCCGACGGGAAGTGGCTGGCGGTGGCAAACCAGGCTGAGTGCGCCGAGGACGGCAAGGTCTCGCTCT
>CAZYSF010000154.1:0-3900 GCA_964649635.1 uncultured Anaerolineales bacterium
CGCGCGCATTCGGCAAACGCGAGGGTCTGCAGATCGCCGATGTGCGGCTGGAAGTGACGGGGTACTGCGCGGCCTGCCGCCCGGTGTAATCCACGCGCCGGCTGGTTTTCCCCACCTCGATTTGTGACAAAGGATCACCATGGACATAAATCCCATTTGGATAGCCGCACTGCTAAGCCTTATAGCCGGTTTGGGAACCGGCTTGGGCGGATTGATCGCGATCATCCGCCGGCCCGGCCGGCGGGCTTTCGGCTTTTTGATGGGAATCACGGCCGGGGTGATGATCTCGCTTTCCTTCCTCGAACTGGTGAGCGAAGCCTGGAGGCTGCAGGGATACCTCACCGCCACAATCGGGTTTAGCGCCGGCGCGATTCTCATGTTCGCGCTGGATATCCTCCTCCCGCATATCCGCTTCGGCGAGCGGGAACCCGCCGTCTTGAACGGATCCAAAGATAATACAAGAGCGGCGGAACGCGACTGCGAATCCACCGGGGAGGATCATCTTCCGGAACGCGGGCATGGATTAATCCGCGGCGGAGGATGGGGAAGGCACCGGCGCCGCAACGGGCGCGGGCCCGACACCCCCCGGAAGATGAATCCGGTTCTCCTCAAAAGCGGCATGCTGCTGGCGATCGGGATAACGATTCATAACCTGCCGGAAGGGATCGCGGTGGGAGCCGGATACATGCACCTGCCGGAGTTCGGGTTCTTCATTGCGCTGGCAATCATGCTGCACAATATTCCGGAAGGGATTGCCACCGCGCTCCCGCTTTGCCAGGGGGGATTGCGCCGGCGGGACGCGTTTTTGGTCGCTTTGTTATCGGGGCTGGCCGAGCCGGTCGGCGCACTGGCCGCGGCTTCCTTCCTCGGTAAATTCGACTTCCTCATCCCCGGTTCGCTCGCCTTCGCCGGCGGGGTGATGATGTTCATCACCCTGGACGAACTGATCCCCATCGCCCGCGAACACGGCCACCAGCATTATGTCGCGATGGGGCTGATCTCCGGCTCGATCTTCGTTTTTCTGTTGTCGGGATTGCTGGGCATTTGAATCCTCGAAGGACACGAAGGGAAACCTGAAGAACGCAAAGAAGAATCGAAATTCTACTTCGTGTACTTCAGGTTTTTTTCGTGCGCTTCGTGGATTATTTTATTAGCACACTGTTGAGTTCCAACAGGTCTTCCGGACAATCGAGATCCTCGGCCAGCGATATGCGGCGGACCTCCGATACCCTCGCGCCCGCGCGCCGCGCGGCGGCGACATGCCGGCGGTAGGACCGGTCCCCGAACGCAAAGCGGATTAATCCGGGCGGCGCCACCAATAATAAATTCGTTCCGCTCCCTGCCCGGTCCGGCGCGATCCTCAAGAGCGGCGGTTTGCCGGTCCGCTTCAAGGCGCTGACAATATCCCCCTTTTTCAATAACGGGAGATCGGCCGGAATTATCAGGACCGCATCCGCCCCGCGCCGGACCGCCGCCTTCACCGCGCGGGCAAGCGCCCGGTTCAATCCGTCGTGCGCCCCCTCCGAAACAAAAAGCGCGCCGTGATTGACGGCGATGCGCTCCACGGCGCGGTCCCTGCCCACGACAATTTTTCCCCGGAGCCCCTTTATTCCTTTCAGTTGGATTAAGGAATGCGCCAGCAGCGCGCACACCAATTCCCTCCGCTGGCGGAGCGTGAGGACCGGCGCGAGGCGGGATTTTGCCGCCGCGAGCCGTTTCACCGGGACAATCGCCCAGCAGTTCATCCTGCGGCAAGGATCCGCGCGAACCGCAAAACCCGCGCGGCCAATTCCCGCCGGCCGGGCTCGTCGCGCATCAGCGTGTCGGTGACTTCAACCCGCATGCCCAACGCTTCAATCTCCCCCGCCCGGGAAGCATCCTCCCGGTCGAGAATAAAACCGCGCAGCAGCGAGCGGTATTCGCGCGCCGCCTCCACGGCGGAGGATTCGCGGCCCAGTTCGAGGAACATCTTCGCCAGCGGTCCCTTTACCGCCCGCCCGCCGATGATCGGCGAGACCGCGACGGAATTCCTCCCCGAGACTTTTTCACGCACGCCCGGGAGCGCGAGAATCGGCCCCAGGCTGACCAATGGATTGGACGGGCAAAACACGACCGCATCGGCTTCGTCCAGCGCGGAGAGGAACTCGGGCGTCGGCAGGGCGGCGTCCTTCCCGCGCAGGATAAACCCGCGCACGGCCGGTTCGCATTTGCGGCGCACGAAATATTCCTGGAATTCCAGATCACCCTCGGCCGTCTCGACGATCGTCCGCAGCAGATCGTCCGTGCAGGGAAGAATCCACGGGCGAATTCCTAGGGAAGCGCACAGATGTTGGGTGACCCGTGTCAGTGTTTCGCCGTCCCACAACCGGCGCGTGCGCGCCAGGTGCGTGGCCAGGTCGCGGTCGCCAAGCCGGAACCAGGCCGGCGCTTTTAAGCGGATAAGCGATTCCATGCATTGGAAAGTATCTCCGGCGATCCCCCAGCCGGTTTCGGGCGAGGCGATCCCGGCCAGCGTATACATGACCGTATCCAGATCGGGGCAGATGGTCAGGCCGTAGAGTTCGAAGTCATCCGCGACGTTGACGATAACGGTGAGATTTTCCGCCGGGAGGATCCCCGCCAGGCCATGCGCCAGCTTCGCGCCCCCCACCCCTCCGGCCAGCGCGACGATTTTCAGATCGTCGAACTCGCTCAGCGCCACCGGACAACCTCATCCAGCCCCCGCCCATCCGGTTTTTCCGGATCCTCGGCGGGGTGCCCGGCCAGGACGAGCGCCTGGGCAATCCAGCTTTCCGGAAGCCCAAGCGCCTCACGGACGGTCTGCGGGCAAAACGCCGGCGCGCAGATCCAGCAGCCTCCCAATCCTTCGGCCTGAATCGCCAGGAGCAGATTTTGCACCGCGGCCGCGACGCTTTGGATCAGGAGAAGGCGTTCGCCCTCCGTCCGGCGGCCGGGCTCAGCAGGCAGGCAGGATTCGTCCATCAGCGCCAGGATGGCAAGCGGGGCTCCGCGGAGCCGGTTGAGCGAGCGTTCATTGCGGGCGCGGATAGCATCCGGCGGCTGGCCGTCCGCCTCGGCGTCGCGGGTGTAGGCTTCCGCCATCTTTTCCGCCAGCGTCCGGCGCGCGGCCGGATCCTGCAGTACGACAAACCGCCAAGGCCGGGTGTTGTGGGCCGACGGCGCGGCGTGCGCGGCTTCCAGGATCCGGTGGATAACCGGTTCGGGCACCGGATCGGGCTTATACCGGCGGATGGAACGGCGGGAAAAGAGGAGCTCGGTTTTTGGGTTATTCATATCGTTGGAATGTTATTGTACCGAAAAAGGGGAAATCCACGACATGGAGTGATCGTCATGCCCGCCTGCCCTCCGAGCAATGAGCATTCGCGAACGGGGAAACCCCCTCATCCCTGCCTCCCGTCGCTTCGCTCCGGGACTAGTTCTCCAAGCGCTCACCTCATTGAGCCAAACAGCACCCGTATGGGAAGGATGAATCTATCTCGATGCGCTGGGAGAATGTGGCCGGAGGCCAGATGAGGGCAGGCGCGGGGATGACGGTCACTTTACCACGCGGGGATAACGGTCTGTTCGTCATGCCCGCGCGCTTTCAGCGGGCATCCAGTGTCTTTTACTTTGTCTATGGAAAAATAACTCTGGATCCCGGCTAAGTACACCCCCGCTCGCGAATTCTTCGCGCCGGAAGAATACCAGCGCTCATCGCTCCCTCGCTGCGCAATCATCCCTGCTCAAAGGTCAGAACCGAGCAGGGATGCTCCGCGAGGGCAGGCGGGGGCAGGCGCGTGTATGACATCCTATTCGTCGAGTCGGCGCCCCACTCGATACTATTCTTTGTAATATAGTGATGTTTCTCCGCAAAGGCCGTTGACCGAGTCCAAGTTGTAA
>CAZYSF010000155.1:0-5851 GCA_964649635.1 uncultured Anaerolineales bacterium
GGAGCAAGACTGCTCGCCTTTGCTCCATGAGCAGTTTTGATTGCGAAGCGGGGGGAGCGAAGCGACCCCGGGCTAACCGGGGCAGGCGAAGCAATTTCCGGATTATCCCTGGAAAAAGGAGATTGCTTCGCTCCCGGAGCCTGCCCCTGGGTGCCTCGCCCCCCGAGCGATGAGCATCGGTGATTTTCCGATGCGAAGAATTCGAGAGTGGGGGGAGCGAAGGGGTCGCTCGCAATAACGTCAGGAATATTTATTTTTTTCCGGTGATCCATTCCAACAACAGCGGGTAGGTGCGCCCGTTCTGCTGATTGGGCTGGGCCGGCTCGATAAAATCGTGATCCAATTTCCAGGAAGCCTCGAATTGCCGGTGCGCGACCGGGATGCCGAGTTGCCGCCACTCGCGGAGAACCCTCTCGATCATGACGTTGCTCACCGCCCGATCACTCGGGTTGGTGACGACGATCATTTCCTTCCCCGCGGGGGGCTCTTTTTTCACCCGGCTCCGCACGGCATATGCCAGGCGCAGAATTTGCCGGAGCGCGCGCAGGGAATAACGTGGGTATGTGTGTTTCGGCTCGCCCAGGTCTTTCTTTACCGCATCCCACCATCCATAAATGTTCGGAAGCATGAAAAACAAATTGAGGATCGGGATAGTCAGCCTCCAGGGGATCATCCGGAACCCGAAGGCGGGTGCCATGAGCACGGCCGCCGATACGTCCGCGCGATTTGCCCAGGCCCAGGCGCTGACCACACCGCCGCAGGAAATACCCGCGAAGGTCACCCGCCGGCCGAGCCCCTGGGCGATGTCCGCCGTCTCATCGGCGTATGCTGCCAGCTCCTCCGCCGTCAGCCCCGATTGGACGTCGTTCATCCGATCCGGCAGCCCATGGCGGGGAAGATTCGCGATCAAGACGTTGTACCCGCGCTGGTAAAACGTTTCCCCAAGTTGGACGAACTGCCGCGAGCAATTGGTGTAGCCATGCACAAAAACAATCGCCTGATCGGTTCGTTCGCCGTGGGTCATGAATTGCAGCCGGGCGTCCGGGATAATCCGCTCCACTTCCCGATCGCGGATGGCGGAAATCCTGCGCTCGGCTTCCTTATAGTCGCCGGCGGGATTTGGCCGGGAGCCGGGAGCAATCGCCGGGATCGGACGGAATAAAAACAATCCAATACAGAGGATGACGGCGCCAAGAACCAGAATAAGCGGCAGCATGGTGATCTCCGATGGGATTATCAACCGGACTGAATGCGTATACCCGTTTACGCGCAAAGGCCTTCCGGCATTACTCGAACCGGAAAAGAAAGCGCCTCACCGGCTATCGACCGGGAAGGCGCTGAATTGTCGGCAAGCCTTTACGTCCATCAAGCTCGGGGAGGGCCTCCGCTTACCAGTCTCGACGGTTGCCCCCGCCGCCGCCCCGTCCGCCGCGCCCGCCACCGCCGCCGCCCCGGTTAAAACCGCCCCGCCCGCCCTCTTCCCGCGGCTTGGCCAGGTTGACGGTCAGGATGCGATCCTGCATTTTGGTTTCCTTGAACATGGTGATCGCAGCCTGGGCTTCGGCATCTGTTTCCATTTCCACAAACCCAAAGCCTTTGGAGCGGCCGGTATCCCGGTCTTTGATGATTGCCACGGATTTTACGGTGCCGGCCTGGGCGAACATGGTCCGCAGCTCTTCCTCCGTGGTGGAATAAGCCAGATTGCCAACATACAGTTTCGATTCCATCGCTTCTCCAATGACGCCAGCTTGAGTCCCCCGGTCGGGGAACAAAGAGGATGCGGATAAGTTTATCATAGGACGGCAAATCCATCCTGTCCGCACCGGTATGGAAAAGCACGGATCGCTCCGCCGGGTTCAACATCGGCGGGCAGTTTTTTTCTCGGACGATTGCCGGGCAGCACGGATATCACTCGGCCGAGGACCGGAATCTTCCCCCCACCGGTAAAGATCATTCCTTTGAATTAACTAAACAAATTTCATCGGGAATGGTAGAATTAATCGTGAGGCGAAAATGAACGCAAAACATTTGAATTTCAGCCCTCGTTTGATGCTTTTTTGTTCAGGGGGATTCGCCGTCATTCTGGCAACGGCAGCCTGCCAACAATTGCCCGCCTCCGGCACGGTGCCGGCGAATGCCCCTGTAACTGTTTTTCAGACGGTGATCCATACCGTCGAAGTGACCCGCCTTGTGGAAGTACCCGTGACAGTCACCCTCACCCCGACGCCCGATGAGAGCCCGACCCCGAGCAGCACACCCACCATCACCGATACGCCGACGCAAACGCCCGATCCCACATCCACCCCGACCTATTCCCCGCCGAGAATCCGCGTGAAGATGTGGTCGGCTTGCCGCTACGGCCCGGGCGTGGGCTATCTGTATGAATACGATTTGTTCGACGGCAACCTGATGGAAGTGATCGGCTGGCGGGAGATCCTCGCGCAACAGAAGGACGGGACCTGGCAACCCAGCGTCTGGCTGTATGTCCGCGCGGTCGGCGGCGTCAATATCTGCTGGGTCAACGCCAATCTGGTCGACGTGGTGCGCGGCGATATCTTCGACGCCCCGGTCTATTATGCGACGCTCCCCGCCTCCGAACTGTACAAGGCCCCCAAGGCTGTCGAAGCCTGGCGGGACGGGAATATGGTAACGGTGATGTGGAGGTCGATCTGGATGACCGAGGATGATTACCGCGGCTATCTTATCGAAGCCTGGGTGTGCCACGGCGGCCAGCTGTATTTCACACCGGTCGGCTATGTCGGTGTCAACGTCGCCAACCCGGCGGTCCTGATCCCGGATGAACCGGGATGTTCCCAACTATCCGGCGGCCGGTTGTACGCCGCCGAAAAACACGGTTACACCTACTGGCTCCCAATCCCCTGGCAGGATTTTTGATCCACGAAGGACACGAAGTAAAACCCGAAGAACATGAAGATAAAGGCATTGAAGGTGGTCGAGTAGCGGTTTTTACGTATCGAGACCACCAGTTATTTGGCGCGGTCTCGATACGCCCGTAAAGAACACGGGCTACTCGACCAGCTTTTTTCAACATCCTGATAATAAAAAATCTTCGTGCCCTTCAGGTTTTTCTTCGTGTGCTTCGTGGAATCATTTAAACCCATACTCCTCAAAATCCCCGATCGGCCGGTAACCGATTTTCTGATAAATGCTGTTGGAGATGGGATTCGCCAGATCCGCATACAGCGTGCAATAAGCCCTCCCTTCCCGCAACAGCAGCCGGCTTAATTCGCTTACGCACGCCGTGGCAAACCCCCGTCTTCGCAGTTCCGGCGGCGTGTATACCATCCCAACCGAGATCCCCCGTTTGGTCGGGCGGGTTTTGCAGGCCATTGAAACCGGCTCTCCCGTATCCCAAATAAAAACATCTCCGTCGGTCAGTTTGTACGCCGCAGTTTTTTTGCATTCCTCCGGATCGGCGCGACCCATCATCTCCAGCCGGGCGGCATGCCACCAGCGGGTGATCCGTTCGAGATCCGCCGGGCCGGCTTTTCGCAGCCGGCCGCCTTCGGGTGCGGAAAGCTCGACCCGGGTGAGGTCGTACATGCGCAGACTCTGATCCAGGTGGAACGGCTGCTTCAGGAATAAAGCCAGTTGTTCCACAACGATTCGCGCAAGTTCCACCGGCCCGAACACGCCGGGGATTTTCCATCCCTCCCGGGCAAGCGACGCCGCCAGCTCCTCCGCACATTCTTTCGCGCGCTCCGGATGCCCGGTCAGGAGCAGGTTGTGCGGGGGCGTCATCGTTACCGCGAGCCGCAGCGCGCCCTTTTCTTCGACGGTCTTCAAACACACCGGCATCTGGAAGCGTTCCGGGTGCTCCGCCAGCTGGCCGCACACTCCGAGGATCAGGCTGTTGGCTGCCTCGCGGGCCTCCAGTTCGGCGCCCACGGCAAGCAGAAATTCCTGCGCGGAATTATGGGTTCGAACCTGCACCATCGGGATCACCTCTCTCATGGATAATCAGCGGATGACGCGCCGGCAGCCCCAAACGAATGCGTATCCAAAAATATTTACCGGGCCGGATTCTTCCTGCGTTTGAAATAATACCAGGCGGAAGGATGACCCGTCCCCTGCTCGTATTGATAAAGCTGAAAATCCTGTGCGAAGCCATGGACGGCATCCTCCCGCGATACGCCGCGGGAATCGCCGGGATATTCCGGCTGCCACGCATATAGGAGGAACAAACCTTCCGGTTTAAGCCAACTCCCCAGGCCGCGGGCGTATCGCGCACGACCGGCGCGGTCCAGACTGTGGAAACAGCCCATATCCAGCGCCAGATCATACGGTCCCGGTATTTTCAATTGCTCCAGGTTGGTCACATCCGCCTGCACCAGTACCGCCGGGAGGGGTCCAAGTTTTCGCCTGGCTGCCTCAACCGCACGACCGATAAAATCGACCCCGGTGACTTCCCAGCCGTGTTGCGCCAGATACAGCAGGTTCGTTCCAGTCCCGCACCCGAGGTCGAGGGCCCGGCCGGGGGGAAGGCCGGCAATCGTCCGGACCAGTTCGGGCGCCGGGATGCCGGTATCCCACGGCGGATGGAACCAATAAAGGATCGAATACCAAAAACGAGTAAATGTGGAATTCATCCAATGCCCGTGAAGGACGCTTTAGGGATCGGCGGCCGGCGTCCATGCGGAGCGGATACGGCGCGCCTGCGCATCCAATTCCCGGCGCTCCGGCAGGATCGCATATCGCGGCCCGAATCTAAAACCGAATCCGTCCCCGGCAAACCGCGGGAAGACATGCACATGCACGTGGAATACTTCCTGCCCCGCCGCTTCCCCGTCGGCCAGCAGCAGGTTGACGCCCTCGCACCGCACTCCGGACGCCCTCACCGCGGCGGCCAGTTTGTGCGCCGCCGAAAAGAGGCGGGCACATTCATCCGCGTCCATATCGGAGAGGGAAACGGCGTGCTTTTTAGGGATGACCAGAATATGCCCGGGATTAACCGGCTGGATGTCCATGAAGGCCAGGGAAACCGTATCTTCAAATACCAGGCTTGCCGGAGACTCCTTTTTTATAATCTGGCAGAAAATGCACGCGGCCATTCGTCGATCCTCATTTCAATAATATCAGGAAGCCTGCCGATTTACCCGCGCACTCCCAACGCGCGCAGCGCCCGAAGCGTCACCCATTTATTCGGTTTCTTTTTGGCCCCGTAGTTCACCCAGGTTTTGCCGGCGTAGTCATATTCCAGCAGCCATTTCCCGTCCTTTGTCCGTTTTCCCTCCACCAGGTCGACGAGATTTTTCGACCGGCGGTCCTTCCCGAATCCCATTGCGGTCAGAACCTCGAGAATCTGCAGCACATCCGTGATGTAAAAAACAGGAAAACCGAATTTGAACCAGCTTTGGCTGGGCTTGGTTGCCCAGCCGCAAGGGTAGCCGGCCGTTGCGGGATCCGCGCTGAAAAGAAATTTCATTCCCCGGTCGATCGCCCGCTTGACGACCGGATTCTGTTGCTTTTCCGGAAGGACGCTGAAGGCGCGCATCACTTTAACCGCCCCCCAGGCGCAGGAAAGTTTATTGTTCGAACCGCAGGCGAAATCCGGCCCGCATTTCCCGGCGTAATACCGGACGGCGGCGTCCTTCTCTTTCAGCGGGGCAATCCCCTCGCCGGTGACGCTGCGAGCCATCCAGTCATACGCCGCGCGCAGCCTATCATCTTCGCAGCCGAGCACGGTCAGCGCCCAGCACAGATTCCCCTGCACGCAGTCCGCCGTTCCGGAAGGCGCCCCCGAAGGAGCTCAAGATCACCTACCACGTCTGCCGGACTCACGCGGAATACGCCCGATTGGCGGAGCAGGCGGGTCAGGCGACGAACGGGC
>CAZYSF010000156.1:0-2233 GCA_964649635.1 uncultured Anaerolineales bacterium
CAGTCCACGCATTTCTGAAAAGTGATTATGATGTGTTTCTATTCAGCACTCCGCAGGGCGATCCGAAATGCGGAATGATCGGATGCCGGATGGACCTGAAAATCCAAGGAGAACTCCAGATGCCTGTTCGCACACTGATCATGGGCGCAGCGGGGCGCGACTTCCATAATTTCAATGTTTTCTTCCGCGACAATCCCGAGTACGACGTCGTCGCGTTCACCGCCACCCAGATCCCCGACATCGACAATCGTACCTATCCGGCATCCCTGGCGGGGAAGCTGTACCCCGACGGAATCGCGATCTGCCCCGAAAGCGACCTGCTTTCATTAATCCGGGAACACCGGGTCGATCAGGTCATCTTTGCCTACAGCGACGTCCCGCATGAGTATGTGATGCATAAGGCATCGATGGTGCTGGCCGCCGGCGCCGACTTCCGCCTGATGGGGGAAAAATCCACCCAGATAAAATCCCGTAAACCGGTGGTGTCGGTATGCGCGGTGCGCACCGGCGCCGGTAAAAGCCAGACCACCCGGCGGGTGTCGCTGATCCTGCGCGGTATGGGTTTTAAAGTGGCCGCGATCCGCCACCCGATGCCGTATGGCGACCTGGCAAAGCAGGCGGTGCAGCGCTTCGCCGAATATGCCGATCTCGACAAGCACGCATGCACGATCGAGGAGCGCGAGGAATATGAACCGCACCTCGACAACGGCATCATCGTGTATGCCGGCGTGGATTACGGGAAGATCCTTCAGCAGGCGGAACGGGAGGTGGATATCGTTCTGTGGGACGGCGGAAATAACGATTTTTCCTTTTACGTTTCCGATCTCAAGATCGTGGTGGCGGATCCGCACCGCCCCGGACACGAATCCCGCTACCACCCAGGCGAAACCAACATCCGGGGTGCGGACGTGGTTGTGGTTAATAAGGTCGATACGGCCGATCCGCAGGCGGTGGCGAAGGTGATCGAAAACGTGCGCGCCTTGAATTCCTCCGCGACCATCATCCAGGCCGCCTCGCCATTGATCATTGAAAAACCGGAGCTGATTAAAGGCAAACGCGTGTTGGTGATCGAGGATGGCCCGACCCTCACCCATGGTGAGATGGCCTACGGCGCCGGATTTGTCGCCGCGGAGCGCTTCGGAGCGGCTAAAATCGTTGATCCGAGGCCGTTCGCGGTGGGATCCATCAAATCCACGTTCGAGAAGTATCCAAAGACCGGCCCCATCCTGCCGGCCATGGGATACGGCGAGGCGCAAATGCGCGACCTCGAGGCGACGATCGACAAGGCGGATGTGGATATGGTGATTGTCGCCACGCCGATCGACCTGACGCGCGTTCTCTCGATCCGAAAGCCGTTCCAGCGTGTGCGCTATGAACTCCAGGAGATCGGGAAACCGGCGCTGGAGGATATCCTCAAAAAGAAATTCGGAAAGAGGCCATAAGCCTGAGGAATTGGAGAGACGGAGATTTCTCCCATTCCATAAATCAGTAAGCTGGGCCTTGCTTCGCGGTTATGGCATTACTCGTTATGATTGGTTATTGCGGGGAATAACCGATATCCTTCATATAAAGATACGCTATGTCGGCCTGAAGCTTTTTCGGACGTATCGTCCATGCGCTGGCAATTTTCGACGCCGGTGGTTCACCGTGGATTACGGGGAAAGATCAAGCTTAAGAAGTTCCATCCGCGTTAAAAGGGTGATCGGATACGAATATCCCCCGACCTCTACCACTCCGGAAGTAAACTTCTGCTTCACCAATCCGACATACGGCATAAACCATAACCGGGAAACAAGCGTCAGGACGGCCGGGTAGGTCTCCTCCCTGGCGCCTTTACGGATCAATGCCATCATATTAAATTGAGCCCGGGCGACGACAACCCGTACGTCCGAAAACGCTCCGGCGGGCGTTTG
This sequence comes from uncultured Anaerolineales bacterium, assembly GCA_964649635.1. Classification (GTDB taxonomy): domain Bacteria; phylum Chloroflexota; class Anaerolineae; order Anaerolineales; family RBG-16-64-43; genus JAFGKK01. The sequence continues at coordinate 1,914 of CAZYSF010000156.1, forward strand.
AACGCTTTCGACCTCTCCCGTGGAATCCCAGTCGATCCGTACCGGCGCATCCTCGAATTCCAATTCAATTTCACCAAGCGGATCATCATTCAGGATTATTTGGCCGGAGGCGATCAACCCGGTATTCCAGGAATATTGCCAATTCTTTTCCTCCAATTGCTGTCGTGAAGGCGCCAGGAGGCCGGAAGTGCTTTCCACTTCCAACGAGGCGCCGGAGGAAAAAAACAGGAAGCCGATCTCCGTTAAGGAAAACTCCGTCAGCGCTCCATCCGAACAATTCACCAGGAACGAAGAGTGAGTGCCGTTGGATTCATCAAAGA
>CAZYSF010000157.1:0-4139 GCA_964649635.1 uncultured Anaerolineales bacterium
CCCCAATCCCTGCACCCCTTCCCCCTCTCCTGGCATAAGGCAGGAGAGGGGGAAGGGGACGGGGGATAGGGGTGAGGGGGTTGGGACGGAGAAGAGGAAACTATGACCACTACCATTGAGCGGGAAAACAAATACACATCCGGTTTATACGTCAAGCGGCCGATCGCGCTCGTGCGCGGGCAGGGGGCGCTGGTGTGGGATGAAAACGGGCGCGAGTACATCGATTGCGTCGCCGGGCAGGGCTCGGCCAACCTCGGCCACTGCCATCCGGCGGTGGTCAAGGCGATCACCGAACAGGCGCAAACGCTGATGGCCTGCACCGAAATGTTTTATTTTTCCAAGCGCGCGGAACTCGAGCAGCGGCTGGTGGAGGCGGCGGGGGAGGGCTTCAACCGGGTGTTCCTGTGCAACTCGGGAACCGAAGCAGTGGAGGGAACTCTGAAACTGGCGCGCTACGCCACCGGCCGGACCGATATCGTCGCGGCCAAGCGCGGATTCCACGGACGGACGATGGGCGCGCTCTCGGCGACCTGGAATAAAAAATACCGCGATCCGTTCCTGCCGCTCATCCCCGGCTTCATGCATGTGACATACAATAATCTTGAGGAATTGGAAGCGGCAGTAACCGAAAAAACCGCCGGCGTGATCCTGGAAGCCGTGCAGGCCGAGGGCGGCGTGCATCCGGCGACGCCGGAATTTCTAAAGGGGGCGCAGGAGATCTGCCGCCGGAAGGGCGCGCTGCTCATCCTCGACGAGGTCCAGACCGGTTTTTGCCGGACCGGGAGGATGTTCGCCTACCAGCATTACGGTGTGCAGCCGGATTTCCTCGCGCTGGCCAAATCGATCGGCGGCGGCATCCCCTTGGGGGCGATTGTGATCGGCGAGAGGATCCGGGCGCTCGAACCCGCGATCCACGCCAATACCTTCGGAGGGAATCCGGTAACCTGCGCCGCGGCGCTCGCCGCGATGGACGTATACGAAGAGGAGCGGATCGCGCAGAAGGCCGCCGAGTCGGCGGCGTACCTGACGGCGAAGCTCCGCGCGATCTCCTCCCCGCTCATCCGCGAAGTCCGGGGGCTGGGGCTGCTGATTGGGATCGAGATTAAACAGAAGGCCACGCCCTACATCGCCGCGCTGGCCGAGCGCGGGGTGCTCGTGCTGCCCGCCGGGCTTAACGTCATCCGGCTGCTTCCCCCGCTGATCATCACCCGGCCGCAACTGGATAAAGTGGCGGAGCAAATCGCCGCCGTGCTGGAGAAGCCTCTTGTGGAGGAGGAGAAAAAGTAGAAATGGACGCCACGGATAATCCCGACCGTTACCGTCAATACCGTCCCCGGAAACTCGAGATCATTGACACCACACTGCGCGAAGGCCAGCAGACCTCGCTTCTGCACGACCATCACAAATATTTTTATACGGAACGCGACAAGCTGGAACTGGTCCGCGCATTGATCCTGTACGGGGTGAAATTCATCGAGATGTTTTCGCCGATGGTCAGTCCGCAGGAACGCGAGGACTTCGCCGCCATCCAGCAGGCGCGCGACGAACTGGTCACCCAGAAGGGATACACCTTCCTCCTGGCGCACGTGCGCTGCCATCCGGACGATGTGGAAGCCGCGATCCGCGCCGGTTTCGACGGGCTGAACATCTACATCGGCACCTCGCCGCAATCCCGCGAGTTCAACACCGGCAAGGACCTGGAGGAGATCGCCCGCCGCGCCCGCACGCTCCTGGAGGACCTGCGCAAGAATCATCCCAACCTGATCCTCCGCTTCAGCGGGGAGGACGCGTTCCGCACCCGGCTGGAGGATCAGTTCCTGGTGTACGATCAGGTGGCGGCGCTGGTGGACCGGCTCGGGCTGCCGGATACGGTCGGGGTGGCCACGCCGCCGATGGTAAGCCAGCGCCTGCGCGCCCTGCGCGAGCGCTATCCGGTCACCGAGTTCGAAGTCCACTTCCACGACGACCGCGGCTATGCGCTTTCCAACACGCTGGAGGCGGTCCGCGAAGGCGTGCGCTACATCACCACCACGCTGCTTGGGATCGGCGAGCGCTCCGGCATCACCTCGATGACGGCGCTGATGTTCAACCTGCACCTCGACCAGAATTACGACGCGCTGGAGGGGTACCACCTGCGCGGATCGTACCCGATCAACGTGCTCGCGGCCGACAAGCTGCGCATGCTTGTCCCGCCCAAGGAGCCGATCTCGCTCACCAACCGGACTCACACCGCCGGCGTGCACCAGGGGGCGATCCTCAACGACTCCAGCACCTACGAAGCCCACCCGCTGGACGTGTTCGGGGTCAGCGAGCGGGATATCCTGCTTGGGCCGCTTTCCGGGTGGAATACAATCCACTACTTCCTCAAGGAAATCCACTACTTCCGGATGGACGAAGCCACGGCCCGCGACATCACCGCGCGGTTCAAGGAGCGCGTCTATCAGATCGATGCCGACCAATCGCCGGCCGAACTCCTGCTCTCGATCGCGACGGAAGAATACAAACTACCCAAACTGCTCCTGCCGGAATCAGCCCGCAGGCAGATCGTGCAGCGCCTGGACGAGGAACAGCCGCGCAAGGAGCAGGTTAAGTGACCCCGCTGCATGAACGCGCAGGTTCCAAGACCAAACGCGAACCTGCGCATTCCGCGGGGCAGGCGGCCCCGCGGCGTAATCGCGCCGGTTCGAGGACCAAGAACGAACCCGCGCATCCCGGCAAAATCACGCTGGGACAGGCTTCTACGGGACCGGGGGCCCCGCTGCGTAATCGCGCAGGTTCAAAGATCAAGAACGAACTTGCGCACGTCGCGGGACAGGCGCGCACGTTTGCGGAGAAAGCTCTCGCCCGCGCGGCGGGCGCGACCGACGCCCGGGCCGGGGAGATCCTCGAGGTGCGCCCGGACCGGATCCTCTCGCACGACAACACCGCCGCGATCGCCCAGATCTTCCACAAGGAACTCGCCGCTCGGAAGGTGCACGATCCTTCGCGGCTGGTGATCGTTCTGGATCACGCTTCCCCGCCGCCCACGCCGAAGCATGCGCAAAACCATGCCGAGGCGCGGGCGTTCGCGCGCGAGCAGGGGGTCCGGGATTTTTTCGACATCGGACGCGGGATCTGCCACCAGGTGGTCAGCGAGGAAGCGCTGCTTCTGCCCGGCCAGGTCATCCTCGGGGCGGACAGCCACACTACCCACCACGGCTGGATGGGCGCGTTCGGGGCCGGCATCGGCCGCAGCGAGGTCGCGGCGCTGTGGGCGACCGGCAGCCTGTGGCTGCGGGTGCCGCAAAGCGTGCGCATCACGCTGCGGGGAAGCCTGCGCCCCGGCGTAACGTCGAAGGATTTATGTCTGGGGCTGATCGGCGAGCTGGGGGCGGACGGCGGGCTGTACCTGTCGGTCGAATTCGACGGGCCGGGGCTGCGGACGCTTTCGGTCGAAAGCCGGATGGTCATCCCGAACATGATGGCCGAGTTCGGCGTGAAGAATGCGTTCTGCGCGCCGGATGATGCGGTCTTCGATTATCTCGCCTCCCGCCCGTCGGGCCGCGCGCGCCGTGAGGATTGCACTGCTTCGGCGCTCACCGCCGATCCGGGCGCGGAATATATGGCGGAGTACGAGATTGATCTAGCCGCGATCGGCCCGCTCGTCGCCGCGCCGCACGGAGTCGATCAGCGGCGGACGCTGGCGGAAGCGGCCGGCCGTCCGATCGACATGGCCTTCGTCGGCACCTGCACCAACGGGCGCCTGGAAGACCTGCGCGCGGCGGCGGGCATTTTACGCGGCAGGAAAGTGGCGCGCGGCACAAGATTGCTCGTCAACCCGGCCTCGGTCGAAGTGTATCGCGCGGCGATTGAGGAGGGGATCCTCGGCGAATTATTGGACGCGGGCGCGGTGATCGGAGTCCCGGGATGCGGTCCGTGCATGGGCAATCATCTCGGCATCCCCGCCGCGGGCGAGATCGTGCTCTCCACCGCCAACCGGAATTTCAGAGGCCGGATGGGCCAGCCGGATGCGGAAATCTATCTGGGCTCGCCGGCGCTGGCCGCGCTTGGCGCAATATTGGGCCGAATCCCCACGGCGGAAGAATTCGGCGTCGATTCGCCGGCGTCCGCCTCCGGATTTTTAAAACTCCTGGAGGGAA
>CAZYSF010000158.1:0-9499 GCA_964649635.1 uncultured Anaerolineales bacterium
CCGCCGCCTTTGGCGGCCGGCGCCATCGTCGACCAGTAAAGGGAATGCAGAATGTGCCCCGAGCCGTGAAAGGCAAGCTCACGGGCCCAGTGCTTGACCAGCGCGAAGTCGGCCTTCTCGCGCGCTTCGGCCAGTTTCGCCTCGGCGTTGTTCAATCCGTCGACATACGCCTTATGATGCTTGTCGTGATGGAGCTGGACGGTTTGTTCGTCGATATGCGGTTCGAGGGCATTGTAGGAATATGGGAGGGGAGGTAGTTCATACGGCATGGGAATGCTCCTTCCTGCTTGCCGCCGGCACCGGAAAATCCGCATCCGGTGCGGAGTAGGGTCATGCAGCGGAGAATCACGCCTGTGAGCGAAGGGATTGTAGCGTCTTCTCGTAAGGTTGTCAAGAATTCCGGATAAATATGGTCGGGTATTAACTCGCTGCGCAGCCCAACCGCCGCGCTCTACCGGTCTATTATCTTTTTCAAGGAATATGGTTCGTTCAGGAACGGCGCATGGTTTTGAAACACAGGCGCCGTCCCGGCTCCGGGAAGTCAAAGGCGGGAAACCCATTAGGCCGGGGGACATGGCGGCGGTTCGGTTAATGCGATCACCGGAAGCCGGTTCGACCTTATCGATTGCTTGGGTATCACATGGAACAACTTCCCAAAGCCATTTGCATTTCTGGAAAATATGTGTATATTTGAAACACACAGGAGGCGTTAATGTCCGCGTTTTCTTGGAGGTGCCAATATTGCAGCTGGGCATTTCAATTGAGTCCCGATGCGGTAGCGTCTGCCCTCGCCACCGCGGATGCCACACAAGCCAGGCATCACGTTGAACACTGCCCACGGTGCCGCAAGGCGCTGAAGATACCCGTGGATCAATTGCGCCATCATGCACCTTTGAGTGCCACGGCCGCTTCCCCGGCCCCCATTCGCAGCCAAACCTTTCAGGAGGTCAAGAAGCCTATGACTGATATTCCCGCTCCTTTTCCGCCAGTCGAGCCGGCGGTTCCCGCTCCTGCGCCCGTAGTGCTCCCTGCTCCCGCCGCGCCGGTAGCGCCCAAGCCGGTCGTCAAGAAAGTCGTCAAGAAGGCAAAGAAAGTAACCAAGAAGCCGGTCAAGAAAACTGTCAAGAAAGCCGCCAAGAAACCCGTCAAGAAGGCCAAGAAGGTCGTCAAGAAAACCAAGAAGGTCGTCAAGAAAAAGAGCAAACGGTAAGACGGCTGGATACCTTTCGGTATAACGCACCGGGGTGAAGGATTGGGCAGAATTCTCACCCCGGTTTTGTTTTAAGCCGTTGTGAAGAATCGCGCGTTGCGGTGTACCGGGATCAATCAGGAGGTGTTCGCGCAAACCATCCATGCCTTAATTAAATGCCCGCGCCGATAATTGAAAAAAAATTCCGCCGTAAAAGAAAAAAAATCAAAAAAACGGATGCTCGGGGAAATACAGTTTTACTTGTGCCAATCATTCAAACGCCCTGCTCGGCTCGATAGTTGATTATTGGTATACAAAAGCGGACAGTGGATGCTTGGAAAGATATAGAAATTGCCGTCTTTCGATACTTTATTCGCATAGATAGCTGTAAATGCCGTATTTTCCCTGTTTTTTCACCTAATTTATTCGATGCTTTCCCTCTTTTTTTGTATTGCACATTATTAAAAGGTAGACAGCAAAGCCTTTGGGGAAAATCAAGCTATTCTCTCAACTTGAATTGTGAGAATTCCGCCGTTCCCAAGGTTTTTGGAAATCCCATTTTTTAGACGGTATCCCGGGACCCAGATAATTCCATCCGCATCGCAAACGAGCGGCCAATGATCCCGCTCGCTGAATGGCAGATGATGGGAGGATAGAAACTCGTTCAACGATACGCGTCCCGGCATTCCCTCGGGATGGAACTTATCCCCTGTTTTCCGTTTTCGCAGAATCAGCGGCAGCCGAATTCGGTCGGCTTCGATCCGGGCGATCCATAAGTTCGCCTCCGGTTCCACCGCCAAAGCCGGATCGGATGAATACTTCAGCGTGGTTACGATTCTCCATTCCGGATGATGGATGGCAAGGCTTCCCGGGCAGGGAATTTCGACCGCTTCCCATTCCGGCGGTGCGGATAAATCCGGCCGCTGCCTGAAGACCAGCCAGTCTCGCTCCACCGCCACCTCCACGCCCAGCGCAAGATCCATGCGCGGCTGCCCGGAGGGAGTCTGCACGAAATCGAGGACGCGATCCACCTGTCTGAAGTCCAGATCTTCAAGCGTGCCGGTCAGTTGCCAAACGGCCCTGCGGAGCAACGCCTGCCGGACGGCTAAAGGTTCCCTGCGGAAAGAATCCAGCGGGTACCGCAACAATCCGGGCGCCAATTCTCCGGCCGATTGGTCCCATAATCTCCCGGCGCACTGCTCGAGGTATTCATCCTGCGCCCGGGCGACTTCGGCGAAGCGTGCGAGCGCATCCACGATCGATGGGTTGTATTGCTCCAGCAGCGGGATCAGCTCCCGGCGGATTCGGTTGCGGGTGAAAACGGTATCCCGGTTGGTGGGATCCTCGATCGGGGTCCAACCCTCATGCGCGCAGTATCCGCCGGTTTGGGCGTGGGTCAGGCACAGCAACGGGCGGATAATGCGGACTGAGTTGTCGAAAGTTTTTCCAGCCCGGGTTGGAAACTTCCCTTCCGGACGGATCCCGCCGAATCCTTTCAATCCGGTCCCGCGGATAAGATGCATCAGGACGGTTTCCGCCTGGTCATCCATGGTGTGGCCGGTGGCCACCGTGGTCAGGCCGGCTTCCTTCGCCGTCTGAAACAGGAAATCATAGCGCAGGTCCCTCGCCGCCTCTTCAAGGGTCATCCGGTTCCGGCCGGCATGTTCGGTCACATCCCCCTGCCCGAGTCTGAACGGCAATCCCAGCCGTTCCGCCGCCCGGCGGACCGTATCCGCATCCCGGCCGCTTTCAGGGCGCAGGCGATGGTCGAAATGTGCGACATGAACCGAATACCCCAATCGTTGCAGGACCAGCATCAGACAAAGACTGTCGGCGCCGCCGGAGACAGCCGCCAGGATCTTCTCCCGCAGTTCGAAGAGACCCTGGCGGCGGATATAATTTCCGACAATTTCCGGAATGTCAGACGGTTTCTTCATCGGTCATTTCCGATACGTATCGTTACACGGTTTTGGAAAAACTGAGAGTGTCGTTGCGAGGAGCGAAGCGACCCCGGCCTACACCACCGGGGCAGGCGAAGCAATCTCCTTCTTTTTCCAAGCGGGGAGATTGCTTCGCGCCCTTCGGTCGCTCGCAATGACACCTGTTTCTTTCCATTTCAACAACCTGCAAAATCAAACTGGAGCCACTCATTTCTTCTTCCTGCGCTTCATGTTCTTCGCCGGTTTCCGGACGGGTTTGCGTTCCGGTTTGGAGGATTTCTTCTTTTTTAGAAGCGGATTGCCCTTAATGCGGATCGGAACAACCGCTTCGAGGATGCCCGCGGTCTTCTTCGGCAGGATGGATTTGCCGGCACCCGGCCGGCCGCGTTTCGGGACTTCGTCCAAGTTGACCACCCTGGATTGCCCATCCTTCCAGACCAGTGTCATTTTATCCTGCTGGGTTCCGGCAAATCCGCCGAGCAGCCGGGCTTTACCGCCGGTCTTCCAGGTGGCGATTCCCACGCCGTACCGGCCCTGAACCGGATACTGCGCGGCGGGCGTGCGTTTGGCCTGTCCGGCGTCCGAGACGAGCAGGATCTCCTCGCGGGCGGCGGGCGCGGCGGTCATCACGATCTGTTCATCGGGGCGAGTCAACCGGATTCCCATCACTCCGGCCGTCCCCCATCCGGTCGGACGGATCTCGTCCTCACGGAACCGGATGCTCATCCCGGCGCTGGTAGCCAGCAGGATATCATCCTTCCCGGAAAGGGTGATCGCCCAGCCGACGGAATCTTCCGGCGCGACTTTCATCGCCAGGAGCACCTGCGATGAGGAACCCGGCAGGTCCTGGACCAGCGTTTTCTTCATCAGTCCCTTGCGGGTGGAAAGCAGGATCGAGCGGCCGTCTTTTCCCGCGCCCGCTTCGACGGGCGAAACGGCCAGCCCGGCGATCACCCGGCTGGGAGCTTCCAGCGCGCACAACGTCGGGAATGGAACGCCGTCCTTGGGCTCCTCGCGCGCGGGGATGGTGTGGACCGGGACCGATGCCGCGCGGCCTTTCTCGGTGAACAGGTAGAGGATATCCCGTGAGGAGGCTTTGAGGATGAACCTGGGCGGATTCTTCGCCGTTGCGGCCGGCGGTTTGGCATCGGCGATCCGCGAGAGTTCGCCGCCGCGCAGGAGGACAATCCAGGATTCCGTCGCGGGCTCGGCGTCTTCGGCCGTGACCGGCGCTTCCGGTTCGGCCGCCCAGCCGTGGACGATGATGCTGCGCCGCGGATCGGCGTATAGTTTTTTCACCCGCAGAAGATCGTCGACCAGCACCTGGCGCAGGAGCTTCGGGGAGGCGAGGATTTTTTCCAGCTGTTTGATCAGCGCGACTTTTTCCCTGTATTCGAGCTCGATCTTCTCGCGTTCGAGCGCCGCCAGCCGCTTGAGCGGCATATCCAGAATGGCGTTGGCCTGGACCTCGCTGAGTTTGAACCGCTTCTGAAGTTTGGCGCGGGCTTCGTCGGTATCCTTCGCCCCGCGGATGAGGCGGATCACCTCGTCGAGGTTCTTCAGCGCGACGCGCAGCCCCTCGAGGATGTGTGCGCGTTCCTTGGCGCGCGCCAGGTCGTATGCGCTGCGCTTGCGGATGATATCCAGCCGGTGGTCGAGGAACACCCGCAGCGCCTGCTTGAGAGTCAGCATCCGCGGCTCGTTGTTGACCAGCGCCAGGAGGTTGATGCTGAAGGTCGTTTCCATCGGCGTGCGCTTGTAGAGGTCGCGCATCACCTGGCGGATATCCGACGTGCGCATCAGGTCGATCACCACCCGCATCCCGCGCCGGTCGGATTCGTCGCGCAAATCGGCAACCCCCTCGATCGTGCCTTCGCGCACCAGTTCGGCGATCCGTTCGAGCAGCGCGGCCTTGTTGACCTGGTAGGGCAGCTCGGTAATGAGAATGCGCGAGCGGCCGCGGGTGGTTTCCTCCACATGCGTCCGGGACCGGACGGTGATCTTCCCGCGCCCGGAGCCGTAGGCCGCCAGCAGCCCCTCCTCGCTGCCGGCCGGATCGAGGATCAGCCCGCCGGTCGGGAAATCCGGCCCGCTGATGTGGCGGGTGAGCTCCTCGACTGAGATATCCTCCACCCGGCTCCATGAGCGCAGCATGAACACCAGGGCATCGCACACCTCGCCCAGGTTGTGGGGCGGGATCGAGGTCGCCATCCCGACCGCGATCCCGGTGGCGCCGTTGACCAGCAGGTTCGGGACCGCCGCCGGCAGGACGTCCGGCTCCTTGAGCGAGCCGTCGAAGTTCTGCGAGTAGGCGACCGTATCCTTTTCCAGATCGGTCAGGATCTCCATCGCGATCGGCGCCAGGCGGGCCTCGGTGTACCGCATCGCGGCGGGCGGGTCGCCATCCACCGATCCGAAGTTCCCCTGCCCGTCGACCAGCATGTAGCGCATGGAAAAATCCTGCGCCATGCGCGCCATGGTTTCATAGACCGCCATGTCGCCATGCGGGTGATATTTCCCGAGCACTTCTCCCACAATCCGGGCGGATTTCTTGTATGCGTTTGACGCCGAAAGGCTCATATCGTTCATCGCATACAGGATCCGCCGCTGGACGGGCTTCAGCCCGTCGCGCGCATCCGGCAGCGCCCGCGCCACGATCACGCTCATCGCATAATCCAGATAGGATTGCTGGACTTCGCGGTCGATGTCCACTTTTCTTATGGTGCCTGGAATGTTCTTCACATGTACCTCGCAAAGGCAGGATCGGCGGAGATGGGAAGCGCCGCCGGAAGAGGAGGAGACCGGCGGGGGAATGATACGGGATGCGCAAAGGCGTGTCAACGCATCTTTCCTGAAAATCCCCCACGCGCTATAATCCTGCCGCCGGGGAAGTGCTGGAACTGGCAGACAGGCATGACTTAGGATCATGTGCCGCAAGGCGTGAGGGTTCAAGTCCCTCCTTCCCCACACTCATCCCGGAAATCCGGATGCGTGACATTTTCCCAAGGAAGGAAATTCATTTTCATGAAAATACAGGTCGAGCGGAAAGAAACCTGCGAGGCGCTGGTCACGGTCGAGGTCGATTCCCCCACCGTCGAATCCGCCATGCAAAAGGCGGCGCGGCGGATGTCGGAAAAACAAAACCTGCCGGGATTCCGGAAAGGCAAGGCCCCTTACTCCGTCGTGCTCCAGACCTGGGGCGAGGACGCCGTCCTGGACGAAGCCCTGGAAGCGCTTGGCCCCGAGGTTTACCGCCAGGCGCTCGAGCAGGAGAAGCTCGAGCCGTCGGCCGTGGGCACCATGAAGCGGATCGTCTCGCGCCAGCCGTTGACGCTCGAGTTTCTCGTTCCGGTCCAGCCGGTCGTGGAGATCGGCGATTACCGCGCGGTGCGCGTGCCGTTTGAATCCCCGGCCATTCCCGCCGCGGATGTCGAGCGGGCGATGGACCAGTTGCGGGAGTCGCAATCGTTGCTCGAGCCGGTGGCGCGCCCGGCGCAGAAAGGCGATGTGCTTTCGGTCGACGCGAAGGCCGGAATTCTGTCCGCGGACGGCAAGCTCGATCCGCTGGTGTTTGAGGGCGAGACCAATCCGCAGGATCTGGATCTCGACGACAATCTCGGCGGGCGCTACCCGGGCGCCGGTCCGGCGCTGGAGGGGATCACCGAAGGCGAAACCCGCATGGTCGACCTTCAGTTCCCGGATACTTTCCCGATCGCCCGGTTGAAGGGGCTGAAAGCCCAATTGACCGTCAAATGCCTGGGGGTGAAGGTCCGCCGGATCCCGGATTGGAACGAGGACGTGGTCAAGGCGGTCAGCAAATTCAACACGGTCGAGGAATTGCGCCAGGAAGTCCGGACGAGCATGGAAAAGCGGGCGGTCGAAACCAAGGAAGAGGAATACGCGGACAGCGTGATTGAAAAAATGGTCGAAGGCGCCGCGATCACCTTCCCGCCGGCGATGCTCGAGGAGGAGATCGACGACGAAATCCAAACCCTGGCCCGGCGGCTGGAACAGCGGAAAACGTCGCTGGAAGTGTATTTGCGGACCGTTCCGGAAGGGATCCAGGGTCTGCGGACGCAGCTGGAACCGGATGCGCGCCGGAAACTCATCCGGCGCCTGCTCCTGACCGAACTGGTGAAAAAGGAAAAGCTCGAACCGTCCGAGCCGGAGATTAACGAACAGGTCGAGGTGTATCAATCGGTATTCGCCGAAAGCGCCGGGAGGAACAAGAACCGGAAATCCATGGAAGAAACGCTGCGCCATCTGGCCACCAACGACGTGATGTCGCGCCTGATCGTCCGGCGGGTGGTCGAGATCGGCAAAGGCGCGGCCCCGGCGCTCGCGGAATCCCAGATCCCTCAATCCTCTGGAGGATAATCATGCCGACAAGCAATCCGTCTTTGGAAGGGGTGCCGATCTTTGTGCCCCATATCATCGAAACCAACGCCCGCGGGGAACGCGCCTACGATATTTTCTCGCTGCTCCTGAAGGAACGGATCATCTTCGTGGGTACCCCGATCAACGACGTCGTCGCCAACCTCGTCGTCGCGGAACTTCTGTTCCTCAACCGCGAGGATACGGAAAAGCCGATCCACATTTACATCAACAGCCCCGGCGGGCAGGTGTACTCCGGTCTGGCCATCTACGACACGATGCAGCAGGTCCAGATGACCAATCCCATCTACACCTACGCGATCGGGGTGACGGCGTCGTTCGGCACCGTGCTCCTCGCGGCGGGAACCAAGGGCTTCCGCTTCGCCCTGCCGCATGCGACGATCCACGTCCATCAGCCGCTGGGCGGAGCGCAAGGCCAGGCCACCGATGTGGAAATCCAGGCCAAAGAGATCCTGCGGCTGCGAAGCCTGTTAAATCAGATCCTCGTCAAGCATACCGGTCAGCCTCTGGAAGTCATCGAGCGCGATACCGAAAGGGATTTCTACCTGGACGCCCAGGCGGCGATCGCATACGGATTTGTCGACCAGATGCTCAGTACGGAAAAGCCGGACAAGGCAACCAAGGGCGCCAAGTAGGCGCGCCGCGAGCATGCCTGCCCTAAAATCCTCCGACCTTTCCGTCCTGCGCGGCCTGATTCTGGATATGGACGGCGTCCTCTGGGAGGGGGAATCTCCCCTCCCGGGGATGCCGGGTTTTTTCCATTTCCTGCGGGAAGGGGGCATCCGGTTCATCCTGGCCACCAATAATGCCAGCCTGACGATCGCAAGTTATATTCAAAAACTTGCGCGGATGGGCGTGACGGCCGCGCCGGAGGAAATCCTCACTTCAGCCACGGCGACCGCCGATTATCTGAAACGCATTTCCAAACCGGGAGCGCGCGCCTACGTCATCGGCGAGGAAGGGCTGGCCCGGGCGGTGGAATCGGCCGGGGTCACGGTGGTGGCCCCGGATGCGCTGGATGCGGATTATGTGATTTGCGGGATGGACCGCAACCTTAGCTGGAACAAACTCGCCGCCGCCACGATCAACCTGAACCGCGGCGCTCGTTTTATCGGCACCAATGGGGACGTCACCTTCCCCACGGAACGCGGCATTGCGCACGGGAACGGCGCGATCCTGGCCGCCTTGAGCGCGGCCAGCGGCATCCGGCCGAAGATCATCGGGAAGCCTTACCCGGCGATCATGCAAATGGCGGTGGCCCGCCTCGGGCTGCCGAAGGCGCGGATTGCGGCCGTAGGCGACCGGCTCGAGACCGACATCCTGGGGGCAAAGCATGCCGGACTGAGAAGCATTCTGGTCCTGACCGGCATCACCGACAAAAAAATGCTACGAAAAAGCAGGATCCGCCCGACCTGGGTGATCGACGATTTGCCCGCACTTCAGGCCGTTTGGGCGGCGTCCGGGAAGTAGCGGGGCGGATGATATAATGTCGGCGTCTGCCAGAACCGGCGATGGGCGTTTTTGCCGCGGCAGATATTTTGCTGTTTGGAGGAAGATGGGATGAGTCGGGCCATAACGTGGATTACAGTCGTCATCATGGCGATAGCGATCATGGTCGTCAACATACCAAAGAACATTTTGGTGTTCGGCCAGGAAACGCGCATTCGCCAGGGCCTGGACCTTCAGGGCGGGCAGCAGATTCTGCTGGAGGCCGACCTTCCGGCGGATCAGGACATCCCCGCTGAATCCCTGGAAGTCGCCGCCGGCGTGATCGAGAACCGCGTCAACGCGCTCGGTGTCAGCGAAGCCGTGGTCCAGGTTTCCCTGCCGCGCCGGATCGTCGTCGAACTGCCGGGGTACGACAATCCGGAAGAAGCCCGCAAGCTCATCCAGAATACCGGTCTGCTGGAATTTGTCCAAACCCAGTACCGGATCGAAGAAAACACGACCATCGCAACCGATCACCTCACATCCT
>CAZYSF010000159.1:0-7062 GCA_964649635.1 uncultured Anaerolineales bacterium
AGCGAGGCGCGCGCCTCTGCTTCCTCCGCGCGCGCCTGATCCAATTCCGGATGCCGGCTCAAGTCGGCTTTAATCTCAGCCAATCGGGATTGGTGTACGTCGATCTGGCTGTCCAGCGTTTGAAGCCGGAAGAGGGTGGAAACACGCGTCACGGGGTGAATTATAGGGGAAAAGGCACGCAAGTCAACACGCGCACGGGCGGATTGACCTCATAAAATGCGGGCGGTACAATCCCGGCGGTGGACAGACCACGGAGGTGTTGGATGAGTAATTCGAGATGGATTCTTCTCCGGAGAGGAATCCCGTTGATCTGCCTGGGGCTTGCGACGGCCTGCAACCTCGGGTTGGGGGACCCGAATTCGACCGGCGCGTCTTCAGCGACTCCGTTTCTCCCCGAGGATACGGCAACGTCCACGGCCACGCCGACCGAGACGCCGCCCGAACCCACCGCCACGCCGACCGAGACGCCGATTCCGCTGGTGTATCCCGTCGGACCGTCGGGCTTTCCGGCCAATGTGAACCCGCTCACGGGCACGATCGTCGCCGATCCGGCTCTCCTGGACCGGCGCCCGCTGGCGGTCAAGGTCACCAATTTCCCGCGCACCGCGCGCCCGCAGGCCGGTCTCTCGCGCGCGGACATCCTCTGGGAGTTCTACACCGAGTTCGGCAACACCCGCTGGATCGCGATGTATTACGGGCAGGACGCCGAGAAGGTCGGCCCGATCCGTTCGGCCCGCGTCCTGGATACGCGGATCATCCCGCTCTACGACGCGATCCTGGTCCATGTCCAGGCGTTCGAAACCGTCTGGCAGGAGATCAGCAAAACCGGCGTGGATACGATCAACGAATTTCCGGCGTCATGCCCGGCCATCTGCCGGGATCCGGACGAAAAATACATCGAGAACAGTGCCTTCGGCAACACCGCCGAACTGACCAAGTATGCGCGGCGGATCGGGCTGCTTGCCGCCGGAAGGCCCTATTTGGACGGGATGGTTTTCGATCCCGCAGTTCCCGCGGATTTGAAGGAATCAATCGGGACACGGATTACTTTTTCGTCCTCCGCCATGGCGCAATGGAAGTACGATCCCGAGCGGAAGCGGTATATGCGCCTGTCGGAGAACGCCTCCTTCCTTTTTGAACCGCTCGCCGACCGGATGACCGGCGAACAGCTGGCTGTGGACAATCTCGTCCTCATGGTCGTGGACACCTTCCGGTACAAAGGCCAGACGGGCACGGGCGAGCAATTCGACATGGACCTGACCAAATCCGGCAAGGCGTATTTCTTCCGCGACGGGTTTATGCTGGAAGGCCGCTGGCAGAGCGGCGGGCCGAATGCCCCGCTGCAATTCGTGGATGCCGATGGGGGGATGTTCCCGTTCCATCCCGGAACAACCTATATCGGGATCCTCGGAGACCGGGCCACCGGCGCGCGCGCGGCCTCTTCGGAGTGGTTTTTCTACAACGCCCTATAATCGGATACCCGGCTCGGAAATTGCGGAATAATTAAGGTTTGCTTATCCTTTCGGAAAAAGCGCATGAATTTCTCCGAACTAGGACGAGCGTCCCTTTCGCGGGTGATCCTTTAGTAGTACAAAGATATTGGGAACGCTTCGGAAATGTCACTCTGAGCGTCCGAACAGTTGGCTCGCTTCCTTCGTTCCCCCCTCGCTTCGCTCGGGACAGCCGCATGCCTTGCGGGCCAGGGACACTCAGTATGAGTGCGCCGTGTGAAACAAGGAAGGTCGCGCATGAGCAACAAGCAAGGACGCACCGAAAACCGCACTGAAGGGCGCCGGGATTGCCGGCGCAACGCCATGATGCGGATAAAAAACATCTGGCTTATCTTCGGTCTGGCGTTTGCCGCCGCGTGTTCCGCATCCGCACCGGCTGCCTCCACCGGTATCCCCCGGACGGAAACCGAGCCCCAAATTCCACTGCCGGCGGATCCGGCCACGGACACACCCGCGCCGGAATCGACCGCCACATCCACCGAACTTCCATCGGCGACCCCCGAACCGCAAATTCTCAATCCGCTGACCGGCCTGCCGGTTTCCGACATTTCCGTGCTCGAGCGCTGGCCGCTTTCGATAAAAGTTTCCAACTTTCCCCGCTCCGCGCGGCCGCAGGCCGGTCTTTCCTATGCCGACCTGATATTTGAGTTCTATCAGGAAATGGGGATGACCCGCTTGCAGGCGATCTACCTGAGTAGGGATGTGGAAAAGGTTGGCCCGATCCGATCCGGGCGGAAAATCGACGTGCCGCTGATGAAGGCCTATCAGTCGCTGCTGGTGTTCTGCGCCGAATATTCGGCGACCTGGGATTTCATGGAATTCCAGGGGGTGGGCGACCGGCTGTTGTATGTGGGGCCGGTGGATTGCCCGGCGCTGTGCCGGGATGAGCGCGAGATAACCGAAAACGGCATTTTCGGGAATACGGCCGAACTGCGCAAAGCGGCCAAATTCATGGATCCGCCGATTCCCGACAGCGTTCCGGACCTGACCGGGATGGTCTTTCAGGAGGCGCCTCCGCCCATGAGCGGCGGCGCGGTGTCCAACGTCTGGGTGCGTTTCATATCCGATAATGCGCTCGCCGAATGGCGCTACAATCCGGAGGACCGGAAATATTACCGCTGGTCTGAAACCGGCAAGGCGAACCGCGACATGGCGCCGCTCCTGGACCGCCTGACCGGCGAGCAGCTTTCGGTTTCGAATGTGATCGTGCTCTACGCCAATTACATCCGCCGCCAGCAGCGGGAGATCTACGAATTGGAGCTCTTCGGCGGCGGGAAGGCCCTGATCTTCCGTGACGGCAAGATGGAAGATGGAATTTGGCTGCTTCCGAAAATCGACCGCCCCCTGCAATTCTACGGCCAGGACGGCCCGTTTTCCCTGCGGCCGGGCGTGACGTGGATCGGGATCGTGGAAGACACCTCGACCGCGACGATGGATGGTGAGACGTTGCGGGTGGAGTTCGGCAAGACCGGCGTCGGGCAGTAGGGGCGCACTCCACGAAGTTACACAAAGAAAAACCTGAAAGGCACGAGAAATAATTAATAGAAACCTCTGAAAAAGGGGTCATGCTGAGCGAAGCGAAGCATCTGTTTCTGCGTTTTCAGACCCTTCGCTGCGCTCAGGGTGACATTTTCAGGGGTTTCTATTAAAAACTTCGTGCCCTTCAGGTTTTTTTCTTCGTGTCCTTCGTGGATTGTAGGGACACAGGGCCCTGTGCCCTTACTAGGTCGGTATCTCCAGCGACGGATCACCCATCTCCGGGAAGGGGTGCCGGATGGCGGGCAGGTAGAGGTCGCACGCGTATTCCTTCAGCATGCGCCGCGTGTTAAAGGTCGGGGAAATCGTCCGGATGGATTCGCGGATCCGGTCGACCCATTCGGATGGAATATTCTCGGGGGAGCGGTTCTCGTAAAACAGGGGGACGAGCTCGTCTTCCAGAAGCGAAAACAGCGAATCCGTATCCTGCGCGTTCTGAACATCGGCGGTTTGATTTTCCTTATCTTCGCCGATCGCCCAGCCGTTCCGCCCGTTGTAGCCTTCGCGCCACCAGCCGTCGAGGACCGACATATTCAGCGCGCCGTTCAGGGCCGCCTTCTGCCCGGACGTGCCGGAAGCTTCGAGCGGCCGCATGGGTGTATTCATCCACACGTCCACGCCCTGCACCAGGTAGCGGGCCAGGTTGATATCGTAATCCTCGAGGAATACGAACCGGCCGCCGGTTTCGGACCGTTTGGCAAAGCGGTATACGTCCTGCAGCAGTCGCTTGGCCGGATCGTCAGCCGGATGCGCCTTGCCGGCGAAGATGAACTGCACCGGGAGGTTCGGCCGGTTGAGGAGGGCCAAAAGCCGTTCGGGCTGGCGCAGAAGCAGGCCCGCGCGTTTGTACATGGTAAACCGGCGCGCGAAGCCGATCACCAGCATGTTCGGGTCCATCAGCACGCCCGCATTCACGATCTGGACCGGGTGCTTCTTCCCGGAGAGCCACAACTGCCGCGAGCGGTCGCGCATATGGGCGGCCAGCCGGCGCTTGAGATGAATCCGCGCTTCCCAGAGATCCTTGTCGGGGATGTCGCAGACGCGGTCCCACACCGCCTGTTCGTCGATCCGTTCGCGCCAGTCTTCGCCCAGATACCGGTCGAAGAGGGTTCCCATCTGCCGCGCGAGCCAGGTTTCGGTATGGATGCCGTTGGTGATGTGGCGGATCGGCACTTTGTCTTCCGGGAGATCCGGCCAGAGGTGGTTGAACATTTTGCGCGCGACCCGGCCGTGCAATTCCGAAACGCCGTTGGCATGGTCGGAAAGACGCAGCGCCAGGACGGGCATGGAAAAAGTCTCGCCCCAGGATTGCTTGTGCCGGGCAATGTCGAGGAAGGCATCCCGCTCGAGCCCGAGTTGGGGCCAGTATTGGGAAAAGAATTTGTCCATCAACCAAAGCGGAAATTCATCCGCGCCGGCCGGGACCGGCGTGTGGGTCGTGAAGATCGTCGTTTTGCGGACGATTTCCTTCGCATCGGCGAACGTTCGCCCGGCGGCCACGTACTCGCGCGCCCGTTCCAGAAGCGCAAACGCCGAATGGCCTTCGTTCAGATGCCAGGCGGTCGGATTGTAGCCGAGCGCGCGCAGCGCGCGCACGCCGCCGATGCCGAGGATGATTTCCTGGGAGATGCGCTGCTCCACTTCGCTGGTGTACAGCCGCGCCGTCAGCTCGCGGTCGGCCGGCGAGTTGGATTCGACGTTGCTGTCGAGCAGATAGAGGGGGATCCGTCCGACGCGCACCTGCCACAGGCGCGCCGCCAGTTCCCGTTCGGGGAGTGAGACGCTGATCGTGAGCGGATCGCCGTCGCGCCCGAGAACCGGCCAGACCGGCAGGTTGGCAAAATCCAACGGCTCGTAATTCGCCTCCTGCCAACCGTCCTCCGTCATGCTTTGGCGGAAGTACCCCAGCGTATACAGAAATCCAAGCCCGACGATCGGAATTCCAAGGTCGCTGGCTTCCTTGATCAGGTCACCGGCCAGCACACCCAGGCCGCCGGCGTAGCCCTGGATGCTTTCATGCAGGCCGTATTCGGTGGAGATGTAGGCGATCGGGCGGTTGAGGAGATCCGGATTCTCGCGCGAATACCACATGCCCGAGGCGTTCAGGTAGCGGTCGAAGGCTTCCATCACGCGGTCGTACGTTTCCATGTAGGAGACGTTCGACAGCGCGGCGTTCAGCTGCGGGCGCTTGATTTTCCGTAGGAATTGAACCGGATTGTGGCGCACCTCCTCCCAAAGGGAGAAGTCGATCCGGCTGAACAACCCCTGTGCCTGCGGATGCCATGTCCACCAGAGGTTATAGGCCATCTCCGGCAGGCGGGAGATCCGCTTGGGCAGCTGAAGTTCGGTGGCGATCGGCGGCTGCGTTTCCAGGAATCCACCGTGCATGGGCATCATCCTCCTGTCCGGCGGAAAGCGCTGGGCCTGCCGCCGCTGCGGGAAAAAAGTTAATATAACACACGCGCCGCGGGCGCTATGCCGATGGCGTACCCCGTAGGATGTTCCACAATGCGGTCAGCGCGGTAATGGCCGCCCAGCGCGAGGCCATCGGATGGGGAACCCGGTGGGTCCGCTGGATCCGCGTTTCCTTTCCGTCCGCTATCAGGATGTATTCGGATCGGAAGCCGCCGGGCACCGGCGTAAGCGCCAGCCCCGCCGCGTGGGTTGCCTTGTGGGCCGACTGCCATTCGCGAAGCGTTTCCGCCGCGTCGGAATCCAATCCGTTGAGGCCGAGCACCAGGCCCCCGCGGAAGGCGCCGGAATTCTCGAGGCTGAGGATTCCGGCAAGCGCGCCGCCGGTCCCCCGTTCCGCCGTGACCAGGCTTCCCTCCTTCGGCAACAGGCGCAGCACCGCGCCCGCCAGGGTGTCTCCGTCGGCCCCGATGATGTTATCCGCGAGCGCGGCACGGATGTCTTCCTCGGCGGCGGCGATCAATTGCCGCGCCGCGTGCTCGTCCCCGGCGCGTGCGACGATGCGGATGTCGGTCACGCCGGCGTGCGCCATCAACCCGACCGCGGGATTCTCCGCGCTTTCCCATCGGCCGATCCGCTCGTCGATCAGCGATTCCCCGAGGCCGACGACGTGGATCGTCCGGGTGCGGACGGCCTGCCCGCCCCCGAAGCGCGCGCGCAGCGCGGGGAGTACCTGGCCGGTGATCATCGCTTCCATTTCACTCGGCACGCCGGGCACCGCAAAAAGCAGCGACCGGCCGAGGGGCAGGGAGAATCCGGGCGCGGTCCCGAACGGATTGGGGAGCGCCGTCGCGCCGGCGGGCAGATGGGCTTGCTTGCGGTTGTTTTCAGGCAGGGTCCGGCCCAGGCCGCGGAATCGCGCCGTGATCGCCTCCCATAACTCGGGATGAAAGACCAGTTCGACTCCGGCGGCGGCGGCCGCGGCTTCGCGGGTCGGGTCGTCGACCGTCGGGCCCAATCCTCCGGCGGCGATGACGCAATCGGATTCCGCGGCCGCATGTTTCAGGGCGGCGACGATCCGGCCGGGGTCATCCCCGACGGCCGTCACGCGCCGCACCCGGAATCCGCCTTCGCCCATCGCGCGGGCGATGAATTGCGTGTTGGTGTCGGCGATGGTTCCCAGGATCAGTTCGTCCCCGATGACCACGATCTCTACGTCCATATCGCTCCTTTGGCAAGTTCGATTAACTTTTTCACGGATATCCACGCAAGAATCGACGTTTCTTTTTCGAGGATTGCATTTTAGCATTTCAGCGGCTTTCGGCTAATTGGAAACTTCGCTAAACGGCCTTTATGGAGAAACGAACTTTTCCAGCCCGGAGCCATACCATCCCATCCCACCTCCCCTAACCCCTCCTCCCTTCCCGTAAAACGGGAAAGGAGGAAGGGTTAGGGGAGGTGGGATGGGCGTTGTGCTTATAGGTCGTTCCAATATGAATAAAAAAAGGCGGCCAACGGCCGCCCATACTGGTTCTTTTCTTATGCTTGTCCGGCGATTACGGATGAAGTCTGGTCTTCTTGGCCAGAAGTTCATCCTTGGTCT
>CAZYSF010000160.1:0-2615 GCA_964649635.1 uncultured Anaerolineales bacterium
TGGCCGGCGGGGCCAGGGATACGTAAAAAGCTAATCGACCGCCCTAAAAATATTTTCGAGAGGCATCATGCAATTATCACAAGCCAGAACGTTTCTTTCCTCCCGCACCCTGGCCCGGATCGCCGCCGTCGGCGCCTTCGCCGCCCTCAGCGCGATCTCAGCCCGCGTCACCGTCAACCTGCCCTTCACGCCCGTCCCGGTCACCCTGCAGGTGCTGGTCGTCCTGCTGGCGGGGCTCGTCCTTGGCCCGCGCGCCGGCGCGCTCAGCCAGCTGGCTTACCTGGCCGCGATCACCGCCGGCCTTCCGATCGACGCGCGCATGCTCGGACCGGCCGTGTGGGCCACGCCCACCGCCGGCTACCTGGCCGGCTTCGTCGTCGGCGCGTATGCCGCCGGTTGGGTCGCCGAACGCCTGCGCGGCCGCCTCCCCGCCGCGGAACTGCTCGCCGGCGCGGCCGGGATCATTGTCCTTTACGCCGTCGGCGCGGCCTGGCTTACGGTCATCTTCCTTCATGGAAATATCACCGCCGGATTTTCCGCCGGCGTGGCGCCCTTCATCCTGATCGACAGCCTCAAGGCGGCGGCCGCGGCGCTGCTCTCCGGAGCCGGGCGCAGCGCCATCCGCGCATTGACGGGAGGCCGCTCATGATTTCCTCCGAACAGATCCGCGCCGCGCTCCCGCTTGCGCTCAACGAGACCCATCTTCCCCTGCCGGAACGCAAGACCGGCAAAGTCCGCGAGTGGTACACGCTCAACGAGGCCAGCAAACTGTTCATCACCACCGACCGGCTCTCGGCTTTCGACCGGATCCTGGCGCGCGTGCCCTTCAAGGGCCAGGTGCTCAACCAGCTCTCCGCCTGGTGGTTCGATATCACCCGCGACCTGATCGACAACCAGATGGTCGACATTCCGGATCCGAACGCCATCGTCGCCCGGACGGTCAAGCGCTTCCCGGTCGAGATCGTCGTGCGCGGATTCATCACCGGCGTCACCACCACCGCGCTGTGGTACCGCTATTCGCTCGGCGAGCGCGGCATCTATGGCTACACCTTCCCCGACGGCCTGAAGAAGAATCAGGCGCTGCCCGAGCCGATCCTCACCCCGACCACCAAGGGCGATGAAGGCGCGCATGACGAGCGCCTCACCTGCGCCGAAGTGGTCGAGCGCGGCCTGCTCGACGCGGCGACGTGGGAGAAGGTCGGCTCCGCGGCGCTGGCGGTTTTCCGCCGCGGGCAGGAGATCGCCGCGCGGTCCGGCCTGATCCTGGTCGATACCAAATACGAAATGGGCCTTTCCCCCGACGGGAAAGTGACCCTGATCGACGAGGTCCACACCCCGGATTCCTCGCGCTTCTGGAAGGCCTCTACCTACGCCGAACGATTCGAGGCCGGCGAGGAGCCGGAAAGCTTCGACAAGGAGATCGTGCGCCTGGCGTACGCCGAACAAGGCTACCGCGGCGACGGCGAGCCGCCCGCGATGCCCGACGATCTGTGGATCGCCGCCAGCGAGCGCTATATTTCGATCTTTGAGATGCTCACCGGCCGTAATTTCGAACCGGCGGCCTATCCGGCCGAACCGCGGATTCTCGAGAATCTCAAGCGGGCGGGAATTTTATAAAAGGTGGTCGAGTAGTCCTGCGCTGTTCCACTGCGCAGGACGTATCGAGACCAGCGTGATTGGATTTATCAACAGGTCTCGATACGCCTGCGAAGAATACGCAGGCTACTCGACCGGCGGGGAAGGAGTGCCCATGTCCAACACACTGGTCGTCATCCTGATGGGTTCGAAAGCCGACGAGGAACACTGCCGCAGGATCGCCGAGGCGGCGCACACGCTCGGCCTCGAGACGGTGATGCGGGTGGGCTCGGCCCACAAGACCCCCCAGCACGTGATCGACCTGCTGCGGCAGTTCGAAGCCGATCCGCGCCCCAAAGTTTACATCACCGTCGCCGGCCGGAGCAACGCGCTTTCGGCGTTCGCCGACGGGCAGGTTTCGGCGCCGGTGATCGCCTGCCCTCCCGCCAGCGAAGCCTTCGGCGGCGGGGATATCTACTCCTCGCTGCGGATGCCCTCCGGCATCGCCCCCGCGGTCGTGCTCGAACCCGCCAACGCCGCGCTCCTGGCGGCCAAGATCCTCAGCCTGGCCGACCCGGCCCTGTCGGTCAAAGTGGCCGAGTATCAGAAGGCCCAGGCCGGCAAGGTCGTCACCGACGATAAGGCCGTGGGCGGCGCAAAGGGGTAAAATACGGGCGCGAAATCCGTTCGCGATACAGGGTGGGGCACGAAGCGGTTTCTTCGTGTCCCGCTTTTTTCCGGCGGGAATTAAGCGGACGGTGGAAAGTGCGGCACATGGAGGAATTCTTTAACTTCGAAGACCATCCCGGCGAGGAATGCGGGGTTGTCGGCATTTTCGCCCCCAGCGAAGACGTGGCCAGCATGGCCTACTTCGCGCTGTTCGCCCTGCAGCACCGCGGCCAGGAAGCGGCCGGGATCGCGGTCTGCGACGGCGAAACCGCGCGCATCCGCAAGGATACCGGCCTCGTTTCGCAGGTCTTCACCCCGGAGAACCTGCGTTCCCTGCGCGGCCGCTACGCGATCGGCCACACCCGCTACTC
>CAZYSF010000161.1:0-7417 GCA_964649635.1 uncultured Anaerolineales bacterium
TTCCTGATGCCGCCCGCTGTGGCCGGCGGAGGGTATGCCGCCATGTCCGCTCCGCTGACCTACGGCATAGCCGCCAAGGCCAAGCACGCGGATTGCGCCGCGTTCTTCTTCAATTGGGCCGGCACGAATGACACGGCCCGACAGATCAACGTCGATGGAATGGGATCGAACCCCGGCGGGCCGGCGGATGCCAAGATTCCGACCGTTAAAGCCGGCTCGGTCACCAACGACACGCTTGCCGCAGGACCTAAGTTGAGCGGCGCGATGGACTTCATCGCCAATGCGACAAGCTCGATCTTCGCCCAGGGCTGGACACCCGAGCTCCAGAAGATGGTCGGCGGCAAGCAAGACGCTGCCGGGCTGCTCAAAGCCGTCCAGGAAGAGTATCTGCGGGAAATGGCTCAGTAGCGAGAGGATAAGGGCTGCGCGATGACGATGGCTACGCCTTCCAAATCCACAGTGACATCTGGCATGACGTCAGACAACCGTCACCCCGCGGCCGAAATCTCCCGGCGGATCTTCCGACCCAGGAAGATCCGCCGGGAGGATGTGGTCGGCTGGTTGTTCGTTCTGCCCGCGCTGATCATGTATACGGTCTTCGTGATCGTGCCTTTTATCTCGACCATCCAGTACTCGTTCTTTAAGTGGAACGGCGTAAGTCCGGCGACCTGGGTCGGATTGAGGAATTACGCGAATATCTTCCAGGTTCCCAACCTGATCGGGACGGTCATCAACGCGTTCTGGCTGGTCGTGTGGTTCAGCGTAATTCCGGTGGGCCTCGGGCTCATCGTCGCGAGCGTGATCCACCGCGTGGCGACCGGGCGGCTCGGAACAATCTCCCGGACTGTTCTGTTCCTGCCCCAGGTCATCCCGCTCGTCGCGGCCGGCATCATCTGGGGCTGGCTGCTGGCCCTCCCGGGTTTGATCAACCAGAGCCTCAAAGCTTTCGGGCTCGGCGCGCTCACCCGCGCCTGGCTGGGCGACTTCGACACGGCGCTCCCGGCCGTCGGCATGGTCGGAATCTGGGTGCTGCTGGGATTCTGCATCGTCCTGCTGTTGACCGGCATGACCAAGGTTGACCCGTCCCTGTATGAGTCCGCGAGGCTCGATGGGGCCGGATGGTTCACGGAGTTCACCGCAGTCACCGTCCCGCTTCTCCGGTACGAGATCGGCGTATGCCTGACCGTCACGGTGGTCGCCGCGCTCGCCGCGTTTGACATCATCTGGGTCACGACGGCCGGCGGGCCCGGCAGCTCCACGTCGGTCCCCGGGGTCCAGATCTACATCCTTGGGTTCACCCAGCGGGCGATCGGCCCGGCGTCTGCTCTGGCCGTCATGCTCATGGCCCTCGTTGTCCTGGTCATCATCCCGATCCAGTACCTTACCAAGGAGAAAAAACAATGAAGGTCGCTCGCGGCGAACTCTGGGCGGGCCGGACCCTCCTCCTGGTGCTGATGGCATTCACGATCCTGCCCTTCATCAGCATCTTCATGACCGCGCTGCATCCGTCGGGGACCGTGCCCGGCGGGTTCGAATGGCCCGCGAACCCGCAGTGGATCAACTTCTTGACGGCGTGGAACCAGGCGGAAATGCCCAAGCTCCTCGCGTCGAGCCTGTTCATTGTCCTCGCGGTCGTGCCCGCAGCCCTTGTCATCTCGACGATGGCCGGGTACGCCATCGGCCTTCTGAAAATCCCCGGTGCGCGCGTGCTCCTCTTCCTGTTTGTGTTCGGGCTGACGCTCCCGTTCTCGGGGATCATCATCCCGATCTACTTCCTGGAGCGGGCGTTGGGGATCTACAACACCCGGCTCGCGATCGTGCTGCCGCTGATCGCCTTGTACATGCCCTTTGCCGTCTTCTGGATGCGCGCCCACTTCGTCAACATGCCGGCCGAGATCTCGGAGGCGGCCCGCGTCGATGGCGCAACCATCTGGGACCTGTTCTGGCAGATCCACGTCCCGCTCGCGCGGCCGCCGATCGCATCGCTCGGGATCCTCATGGCCATCTGGACCTGGAACCAGTTTCTCCTTTGCCTGGTGCTCGTAGAAGACCCGACCCAGCGAACGATGGCCGGGGCGCTGGGAGCTTTCCAGGGCCACTATGCGAACGACGTTCCCCTGTTATGCGCCGGCACGATTCTGATCCTTGTACCCACCCTCATTGTGTTCATCCTGTTCCAGCGCCAGATCATCTCGGCGCTGCTCCAAGGCTCGATCAAGGGATGATTCAATGAAAAACGAGGTACAGCTGATCACCTACGCAAATCGATTGGGCGGGGCAAATCTGCGGGATTTGAAAAAAACGCTTTCGGAGCCCCTGGAAGGGCTTTTTTCCTCCGTTCATATTCTTCCGTTTTTCTTCCCGATGGACGGAGCCGATACGGGCTTTGATCCCATTGATCATGGGCGGGTCGATCCGGACCTGGGGACCTGGGACGATATTCGCAGTCTCAGCCGCGATATGGATATCACCGTCGATCTGATCGTTAATCACATTTCCATAGAATCCGATCAATTCAAGGATTACCGTAATAAAGGCGATGCTTCCGAGTATGCCGGATTGTTCACGCGTTTCGATGATATCTTTCCGCAAGGAGCCACGGAACGGGAATTAAACAGCATCTATAGGCCCCGCCTTGGGTTGCCTTTCACGAAGATGATCATCCGGGGGGAACCCCGATTGCTGTGGACCACTTTCACCGGCACGCAAGTGGATATCAATTTGCATTCGCGGCAGGGATGGGAATATCTGGAGAATATCGTCTCGATTTTCGCGAATCACGGAATCTCCATCGTGCGATTGGATGCGGTCGGCTATGCGTATAAGAAGCGGGGCACCAGTTGCTTCATGGTTCCCGAGACATTCGGGTACATTAATGAACTGTCCCGGATGATTAAAGCCAGGGGGATGGAAGTGCTGGTGGAAATCCATTCGCATTACCGGCAGCAAATGGCCATCGCCCGGCAGGTGGATTGGGTGTATGACTTTGCCCTGCCGCCGCTTATCCTTCACGCGCTATTCAAAGGAACGTTCCGTTACCTCAGAAAGTGGTTGGAGATCAGCCCGCGAAACGCGATAACGGTCCTGGATACCCATGACGGGATCGGGGTGATTGACGTTGGCCCCGACGTGATAAATGGAGAACGCCACGAAGGACTCCTGCCGGAATCGGAAATTTCCGAACTGGTGGACACCATCCATCTCCGCAGTGATAACCTCAGCCGTCAGGCAACCGGTGTTGCCGCGGCCAACCTGGATTTATACCAGGTAAACAGCACTTTCTTTGATGCGCTCGGTGGAAATTGCCGGGAATATCTAATGGCTCGCGCGCTCCAGTTCTTTGCTCCGGGAATCCCCCAGGTTTATTATGTGGGTTTATTGGCGGGGGAAAACGACCTGAATTTATTACGAAAGACCAATAACGGCCGGGATATCAACCGGCGTTTCTTCACCGAAGCAGAAGTATTGCTATCCTTGAAAAAACCGGTTGTACGGGGATTGGTCGAACTTATTCGCTTGAGGAATACCCACCCGGCGTTCCAGGGTGAGTTTTCCATGCCTGCCACCAAGCATGAACATGAGCTTGTCATCCGGTGGCAACAATCCCATGAATGGGCGGAACTCGTTGCGGATTTGTCCACCGGGCAATTTGCCATTACGCATACCCACAATGGACAAATGAAAACCATCACCGCGAACATGCTCCTGCAAGAGGGTCTTTCCGTTGTGGAATGAGGCATGGGAAAAAGTCGGCCGATCCCGGAAGCGGCAGGGCTTTTGGGAACAGGGTGGAGCATGGAAAAAATAGGAGGTTACTCCTGATGAAAAATTGGATGGGGTCTCGACCGGGGCGGTGAACTCCTGATCGAGCACAATATTAAAGGATCAGCCTTGCTTTTCGAGGTCCTGTTTCTCCCTTTCTCCTTTTTGTGTGTTGTATTGAAAAACCGTTCGCCCGCGTGCATCGCGGGCGAACGGTTTAATCCAATGGGCAGCTATATTGGGTTTTAAAAACCACTGTCTTTGGCAGTGAGTGGATGAAAAGGTTCTACCGGGGGAGCGGGTATTATGCGACGGTTATCGGAATGGTGCCTTTCGTTTAGCTCCACCCGTCTGAACGGCAAGCAGAATCAAGCGGAAAATCTGTAAATCGTTTGCTGGCGGTAGGTTTCTCCCGGATTCAAGACGGTGGATGGAAATGCCGGCTGATTGGGTGAATCCGGGAAATGCTGGGTTTCCAGGCAAAAGCCTCCGTGCTTGGAGTAGATTTTCCCGCCTTTGCCCTTGATGGTCCCGTTTAGATAGTTGCCGGAATAAAATTGGATTCCCGGTTCGGTGGTCAACACTTCCATTTTCCGGCCGTTGTCCGGGGCGGTCACGGCGGCCGCCAGCGACAGCGCGCGCGGGGCTTTTTCGGCAAGAACATAATTATGGTCGTATCCGCCGGCCACCTCATCAATTCCGGCGCCGATCGTCCGGGGGTGAGTGAAATCCATGGCGGAGCCCGCCACCGCTTTCAGCTCGCCGGTCGGGATGGATTCCGAATCCGCCGGCAAGTATTTTTCGGCCCGGATCATCATGTGATGGTCGAGCACGTCGCCGCTGCCCGCGCCCTTCAGATTAAAATAGCTGTGATGGGTGAGGTTGACGATGGTCGGGCGGTCCGTCGTCGCCGAGTAATCGATGGATAGTTCATTTCTGTCGTTGAACGTATAGGTCACGGTGCAATCCAGATTTCCGGGATAACCCTCTTCCTGGTCTTTGGATAGATAAGTCAATCGCAAACCGGCAGCGCCGCCGTTTTCAATTTCCAGGCCGTTCCAGACGACTTTGTCGAATCCGGCGATCCCTCCGTGGAGGTGGTTCCGGCCATCGTTGGCGGCCAGCAGATGCTCCTCCCCGTTCAGGGAAAATTTCGCTTTGGCGATTCGATTGCCGTATCTCCCGATCAGCGCCCCGAAATACGGATGCACGGCCAGGTAGGGATCCAGGGCGTCGAATCCCAGCACGACGTCGTCCATCCTGCCCGATTTGTCCGGAACCAGAAGGGACGTCACGATCCCGCCGTACTCGGTGATCTTAACAGTGGATTTATTTCCGTTCGTCAGCGTGTAGAGGTAGACTTCTTTTCCGTCCTTTGTTTTTCCGAAGGATTCTTTTCGAACGCTCATGGCTCACGGCCTCCTCAATGGGAAATCCAAGCGGATCATTCCCCGAAATAACACGAAGGAAAACCTGAAAGGCACGAGGATTACCTGGAATTTTATTTCGTGTTCTTCAGGTATATTTTCGTGTTCTTCGTGGATCCGGAACCCCGGTCCTTCAAAACCCGCGGGATCCGACAATTTTCTTGGTCCAGGAACCGGGCTCTGCCGGATTGGGATGGAGGACATTTTACCCGAATGCGCAATCCCGGGGGAAATCCCGATATCCAACCGTTCCCGCCGGAAAGGCAATCTCCAGCCTGGAGAATCCCTCAAGGGAAGGATAATCCTGACCGGGCCGTCGAGGTCGGACCGAGTTCGGCTGTTTGAAGAAACCGTAGTAAAAACCGACGGTCTCTTTTTTTATCCCTGGGAAGAGGTTTCGATACGATAGTCTGCTTGGGTGTTATCGAAGCATGTTCGAATTCAAAGCTGTGATGGATCCCGACTAGTGAGCACCTCCTGGATTCCCGCCAGGTACAGCCTCGCTTCCCTGCATAATGCGCAGGGCAGGCGCATTCATCCCGGCTTATGAAACAGATGCAAGCCGGGATGCCACCCCCGCTTCGCAGACATCACCACTCATAGAGCAAAAGCGAGTGGTGATGCTCCGCCGGGGGCAAGCGCGAGGGCGGGCGCGGGAATGACAAACACTTTTCGGACGATATTACCTTTTTAAAAAGCGCAGGTTTTCGAGGTGTTGCGCCAGTTGCACGGCCACGGCGCTGACGGTTTCGATTTCCTGCGCCGTCCACTCCGCCTCGTTCCCGCCACCTTGAATTTCCCCGATCATTTTTCCTGAAACCATCAGGGGCACCATCAAGGCATTTTCGGGCGGCGGCAGGGGTGTTTTCCCCAGGGAGGCCGTCTGCTCGTGGTGGTAGGAAAATCCCATCTTCTGCCCGATGCCATTTACAGAAGCCCGCCTGCCGCCGGCAGGCGGCACGGAAGACGGTGGAACGAACGATTCGGAATGCGTATCCCCCGGGGAGGATTGCGCTTGGGTGTCCTCCACCGATCCCGCTCGGTCTCCCGGCCCGGCCGGCAATGGAGAATCTAAAGCGATCGGTTGGACCCTGGAAAAGAGCGCTTCAATCCGTTCGTACTTGCGATTTTTTCGGGACATAAGGGGATAACTCCTCGGCCAACTGACGATACTGGCTCGCGCCGCGGCTTTGTGGGGCGTGGATCGTGACGGGGA
Source organism: uncultured Anaerolineales bacterium (assembly GCA_964649635.1). Taxonomy (GTDB): domain Bacteria; phylum Chloroflexota; class Anaerolineae; order Anaerolineales; family RBG-16-64-43; genus JAFGKK01. The sequence continues at coordinate 6,406 of CAZYSF010000161.1, forward strand.
GCCCGACGGCCTGGGCTTCCCGCAATTTCGTGTCGAATCCGATCGTGGTGTTTAGTAATCCTTCCTGGAAATATTCCCGCAGTTGTTCCAGCATTTGTGCGTGGAATTTTCCGCGCCCGTCGAACATCGTGACCAGCAGGCGGTAGGTCAGCGGCGGATTGGTCCGGTTGCGGATGACGCTGACCAGTTCGAACATATCCGTCAGGGCCTGGATGGAATAATACTCGCACTGGGTGGGAACGATCAGCAGATCCGCCGCCGTCAGGGCGCTGATGGTCAGCGGCCCGACGGATGGCGGGCAGTCAAGCAACACGACCGCATATTCCTCCAGAGCGTAATCCTGCAGCGCCCGGCGCAGGAGGAATTCGTAGTCCCGAATCTGGTACAACCGGCGGCCGAGGTCGACCATCGAGTCATTTGACGGGAGGATATCCAGTCCCGGCAGGTTGGATTCCGTCACCGCCCGGGCGGGGGCAGTCTTCCCCGTAAGCACTTCGGCGACGGAGAACGGCACTTGGTCCGGCTCCAATCCGCTGTTGGAGGTCAGGTTGGCCTGCGGGTCGAGATCGACCATCAGAGTCCTGACTCCGCGTTCCGCAAAACAGGCGCCCAGTGCAAGGGTGGTCGTGGTCTTGCCCACTCCGCCTTTTTGATGACAGATCGCAATCACATAAGGCATTCCGAATCCTCTGCCCCCATCGGCTGCGCAGGAAAATTAATTATCGTCATCCGGTACGGATTCGGCCGGACCGGCTTGCGGGGATTCGGACAGCACGACCCGTATCTCCCTGGGGTCCAGGGCGCGTCCGAGCTCGCATACCGTAACCTGCAGGGCGTCTTCGACCGTTTTGGTTTCCCGGATCTTCCGGCTGATGGAGGCGATCCGGGCCTCCCGCTCAAGGACCTGCTGGACCGGAAGATATAGACGGGCATGGCGCACTGCGACGGCCACCTGGGAGGCGATCGACTGCAACAGGTCGGCGTCCGCTTGGGTCATGCCGTTTGCCAGGGT
>CAZYSF010000162.1:0-12456 GCA_964649635.1 uncultured Anaerolineales bacterium
AGCAGGATCCCCATTTTGTAGATCCCGGTCGGATGGAACTGGAAGAATTCCATGTCCTCCAGCGGCAATCCGCGGCGGTAAGCCGCGGCCACCGCGTCGCCGGTCAGCGAATGCGCGTTGGAGGTGACGGCGTACATCCGCCCGAACCCGCCGCACGCCAGCAGCACGGCTTTGGCGCGGAAGATGTGCAGTTCGCCGGTCTTGATCTCCACCGCGACGACTCCGCGCGCCGCGCCGCCTTCGAGGATCAGGTCGAGCACGAAGTACTCGTCGAAGAAGCGCACGTCGCGGCGGATGCAGTTCTGAAAAAGGGTCTGCAGGATCATGTGGCCGGTGCGGTCGGCGCTCTTGCAGGCGCGCATGACGGGCGCTTTTCCGAATTCGCGGGTATGGCCGCCGAAGCGGCGCTGTTCGATCCGGCCGTCGGGGGTGCGGTCGAAGGGCAGGCCGAGGTGTTCAAGCTCCAGGACCGTCTCGACCGATTCGCGCGCGAGGATTTCCGCCGCGTCCTGGTCCACCAGGTAATCCCCGCCCTTGACGGTGTCGTACATGTACCAGTCCCAGCGGTCCTCCTCCATGTTTCCCAGGGGAGCGGCCACGCCGCCCTGGGCGGTGCCGGTGTGTGAACGGGTCGGGTACATTTTGGAAATCACCGCCACCCGGGTTCCCGGAGAGGCGTGCAGCGCGGCCATCAGGCCGGCGCCGCCGGCCCCGACGATCACCGCGTCGAACATGTGCTCCACGGTCATTGACGAACTCCTCCGATCACGGCGGCGGCTCCGAGCGCGGTGATGCCCAGCCAGAAACCGAAAAGCAGAACGCGCAGCACGCGCCGCGTCCGCCGGCCATGGATATAGTCCTCCAAAACCTGACGCAAGCCGTTGACCCCGTGGGCGAAGGCGAAGCACAACAGGCCCGCGTCGTAGATGCGCCATCCGAGGGATGCCCAGCGCATCGCCACGTAATCAAGACTGATGCCGTGCACGCCGACCAGCATGTCCTGGATCACCACGTGGATCCACACCAGCGGCACCAGCAGGATCGCACTCAGCCGCATGAGAGTCCAGGCGACGGTCATCCATGAGGGGCGGGTGGCGGCGGGAGCGGTATGAACGGTCATCGCGGTCTCCCTACCAGCCCAGGAACGTGTAGCCGATGAAATTGCCGCCCATGATCACTCCGGCGTGCAGCCATAGCCCGGCGGACAGCAGGATCGTCAGGCGTACGGACAACCGCTCGCGGTCGATCGTCCAGGCCGAAGGGAGGACCAGGTCAAACAGCGCGATCCGGAACCCGTTCAGGCCGTGGTAGATCACGCCCGCCACCAGCGCGATTTCGGACAGCATGAAAATGGGAGAGCGGTACACGGCTAGAAATTCCTCATAGGCGCCCGGTTGGAAATACACCATGGCGGTGTCGACGATGTGCAGCGAAAGGAACAGGAGCACCGCCAGCCCGCTGATGCGGTGCAGGACAAAGGCGATCATCCCTTCCCGCGGGCGGTAGTGGGCTGAAGCGTAGGTGAATTTGACCAACGATTGCATAAATCCGCTCCACGCCGGGCGGGCGCAATATAGTAACACCCGACCCCGGCCAATAGTCACGCATGGGTTTTTGGCGGTCGTGGATGATTATAGACGAAACATGTGCGGTATGTCATCCTGAAGGGCTTTCAAGCCCTGAAGGATCGGTTGCAAATGGATGAGGTTTACGTAACTTGTCCCCTTGCCAAACGTGAGCAACGGGTGAATGCAGTTTTTGAGGAACGGCGTGGAATTTACGGTGAAGGGAAAATATTCTCCATCAATGACGGAAGCTCCGCCAAAGATCGGATCCGATGGGGAAATTCCGGCTTGGGGGGTTCGTCCCCCTTCGCCATCCAAACCGGGACGATCCCAAACGCCACGGCAGCCGAAAGGTTGGGGATGCGATCGTCGATGAAGGCGCAATCCCCGCCCTTCGCTCCCAACCGGTCCAATAGGATCCGGTATATTTCCGGCGCCGGTTTTCGCACACCCGCCTCGCCGCTGATCACGACCGCCCGGAAAAGACGGTCCAGCCCGTGCAGTCTGCGCAAATAGGCCGACCAATCCGAAATATCGTTCGAAAGGACGGCGAGTGAGTATTTCCCGAGCAGCTGTTCAGCGGTCTCCACAAAGGCCGGATCCAGCTGCAGGCAGGTATCCAGGTATTCTTTTTCGACCGCCGGGTACTCTTTTCCAAGTCCGATGGCTTCCCAAAACGCGCGCGGGGAAATTTGGCCCAGCGACGCGCGGCGGTAGACGGCATGGACGGCCTCCGGATCCAGATGCGTGAATCCGCGGCGATGGAGGAAGGGGACAAGTCCTTTAATAATATCGTCGGCCTCCTCGAAGATCACCCCCATCGCGTCGAAAACGATCCAGCGGGTCATGCCATGATTCTCCATCCCAATGCAGGCAGGCGGTTCATAGGCTCTTGCCGAACCGGAAACCCGTCTCGGCGTACCCGAGCCGGCGGTAGAACTTGTGCGCTTCGGTGCGCTGCTTCCCGCTGGTGAGCGTGAGTTTGTTCACGCCGCGTTCCTGAAGCCATTGCTCCGTTTGATCCAGCAGCCGCCTGCCGATCCCCTGTCCGCGGTAAGCTTCCTCCACCACCAGCCCCAGCAGCCGGCCGTAAAACCCGTCGTACTCCAGTGCCAGATGGACTAAAACGCCGGTCAGGCCGATGACGCGCCCGGATTCCTCCGCAACCCACATGGCATAATCCGGATGCGCCAGGATCGGCGCCAGCCGGGATTCGATTTCCGCCTGCGTCGCCGGGTATCCCAACTGGGTGACCAGACGGGCGATCCCGGGCGCATCGTCCTTTGTTGCGGGTCGGATGGTGATGTCGGTCATGAGTCTACACTCCGGTAATTTTTTGAAAAGTCGGCAGACCAGGGACGATGGACCATGGACCATGGACGATCGACCATCGACCATCGTCAAACCATGATCCCGTTGCCGACTCTTTTTCAATAGTCGACCATTGGAAACCGGCCATCGATAACCAAACCTCAGCGGGAAAATTCTTTACGATGGTCGATTGTCGATGGTCGACGGTCAGTTTTCGATCGTCGATTGTCTATGGTCGATGGTCGAGTTTCTTCGACAGGAAAATCCTTTGTTGCCCGACTGGCAGGTCGTCCAGAATCCCCCACACTTTATACCCGTGCTTCTCGTAAAAAGGGAGCGCCTGGAAACTCATCGTATCCAGGTGCGCGTGATGGCAGCCGCGCCGGACCGCTTCCGCTTCGGCCGCCGCCAGGAGCCGCGATCCGTGCCCGTGGCGGCGCGCTTTTTCTTCAAGCCATAATATCGCGACCGAAAGCCAGCCCCAGTACGTATCGCCGAGCAGCCCGCCGAGCAGCTCCCCGTTTTCGCCGCGCAGGAACAGCGTCAGGGTCTGATGGCTGTCGTCCGACGCCGCGAGGGTGTTGAAGGCATGCAGCCCCGCGCGGATCGCCGCAAGATCGGCTTCGGCCGGGTCGGATTCCAGGGTGAGGGAGTATTCTGACACTTGGGACATGGTTTTTTCCAGTTCGATGGATTCCAGATGCCCGGAGGAATCATTTAATCAGAAGACCATCGACGATAGACCATCGAAAAATTCAACCGTCGACGTAATGTATCGATGGTCGATCGTCGATGGTCGATGGTCTGGCTCTTGTCCATCGTCCATGGTCTGTTGTTAATGCGCGACTGACGGTTACTTTCCGCGCGGCCGTTTCGCCATTTCGCGGAAACGTTCCCGCTGCGCGTCATCCCGGAAAGCGCGCTTGGGAATGAAGTAAACGGACTGGGTATTGGCGGCGGAAGGGAGCAGGAACAGATGCCAGGTCTCGGTCATTTTCCCGAAAGACCTCCAGCCGGTCCTCGTTTCTTTCCCGCGCGAGAGGATTTCAATCCGCTCCGCGCCGATCTTCCAAGTCGAGGGAGCCGCAAGCAGTTTGTTCCGGCTGTACTGAAAGGCGCGCAGGGCGGGCACTCCGCACAGGGCCAGGAGCAGAATCGCCAGGAGAATGGCGGCGTAGGCGGGAATGGATTCTTTCCTGTCTGAGAAGCCCAACACCCCGGCCAATCCGATCAGAAAAATCAGCGGAAAAACAAGCGATCCGACTCGTGGAAAGATCCGCTTCAGGGAGCTGATCAACAATCCCTCGAACCATTCCCACCCCTTGACGGTATATGTTATTTCCAGCATGGTCCTGACCTTTCCTTGCGGGAAGATCCGGCATCCAAACAACAGCCGGGAACGAGTGATCAGATCCGGTGCGCGGATATTCTAATCGATGTTGGGGGTGTAATCGGAGGAACTCAATGGGAGGCCTTCCGGCGAACGAACCGCCGGCAGGTTGAGAAAGGCGTCCGGTGTCGTTGCGAGCCTGCCCCCGCGGAGCAAGACTGCTCGCCTTAGCTCCATGAGCAGTTTTGATTGCGAAGCGGGGGGAGCGAAGCGACCCCGGCCTGCCTCAACCGGGGCAGGCCAAGCAATCTCCGGTCTTCGTCGGAAGCAGAAGATTGCTTCGCTCCCGGAGCCTGCCCTGACCGTAGCGAAGGGGTCGCTCGCAATGACAGACCTTTTTCGCAGTCTTCTATAACGGCGGGTGCCCGTCGCCGAAAAGAAAATACTTCGGCGTTTCGCGGGCATCCGCGGTCCATCCAAGCGCGCGCAACCGCGCGGCCAATTCGGGCGCCTGGTAAAAAATCTTGACGACCCGGAATTCGCGCCCGTCGTTGAGCCGGCGGACCACGCTGCCGTCGCCGGGAGCCCCCAGCCGGTGGTCGCGCGCGGTTGAGCTCGGCTCGTATTTTGAATCGACGAAGAACACCCGACCGCCGGGTTTGAGCGCGCCGGCGACCATGCGCCAGAACGGTTCGAAGCGGGCCGGGGGCACGTGGGAAAGCCAGAACCCGAAGAAGACGGCGTCGAAACGCTCCTCCGGCCGCCAGGCGAAGAGATCGGCCTGAATGTAGCGCACCGCCGGGGAATTCAGCCGCTCCCGGTTCAGTGCCAGCACTTCCGCAACGGCATCCACCGCGGTGATGGTCCGCGCGCTCCCGAGCAGTTGCCCGGTCCACAATCCGGTGCCGCAGGCAAGCTCGAGGACGTCCCCTTCCGGATGAAACCGGTCGAGCGCGGCGCGGACGAGCGCGACCTCCGCGAACCAATCCGCATTGGCCGCAGGCCCGCGGTCGTAGCGCCCCTGCCGCAGGAACCAATCGTCGTACTCCGGGGCGCGCGCCCGATAGTATTCGATTTGCGCCTTCAAGAGAGAATCCATCTCCCCCATTATAAACCGCACTCGGATCCCATCCTGCTCCGCCGGCGAGGCCGCCGCGCGCCTTCGCGAGGATCCGAGGAGACAGGAAGGCGATGCGTGTCCCGCCGTTTCGGACAACCCCCGTCAGGGATCGCGCAGCGCTAATTCGGCTTGGAAGGGGATCGTGGCGGTTTCGGGCAGGAAGTATTCGCCGATTTGGAATCCTGCGGAGAACATCAGGCTGCCGCGGAAAGTCACGCCGGTCGGGAAATCGCCGAAGATGCTCAGCGCGCCCGCGCCTCCGGGATTGTCGAACGAGACGGAGAAGCTGCCGTCGCGGATGGCCGCGTTGCGGGTGACCAGATCCCCTTCGAACAATTGCGCCTTGGCCGGGTAGACGACCAGAATAAACTCGAGGACATCGCATCCGGCCACGTGAAATTGAACCATCGGAAACGGTGTCGTCGTCCATGTGGTCATGACCGTTTCCTCGCTTGCCCACCAGCCGTCGACGATGGGGCCGCACTCGCCGGTCGGTTTTCTTGTCGGGCTGGGTGAAGCGGATCGCGCACGGGTCTGGCGGCGTGTCGGATCCTTCACCACAATGACAGTGACCCCTCCGTGATAGGTTGCGGTGGCCGTGTCGGCGGCCGTGGGGGTGCCGCTCGGGTCCGGGGAGGGTTCCGAGGAGGCGCCGCATCCCTGCAGGCCGGCGCAGGCGAGGATTGCCGCCACAGTAGTCATCCAGATCTGTTTTTTCATTTTTTCTCTCGGGCCCCTTGGTCGGTGGTTTCTCACGCCAGGGGCAGATTGCTTTCCGCGCGCGTCACGCGGTCATGATATTCCAGCACCGTTTCGACATCCGGGTGGATGTTCCTGGATCCGATCTGCTTCACGAAGGAGCAAACGGCGAATTTCGAGGCGACCGAGTCATACTGCATCTCCCACCGCCGGTACTTCTCCTCGAGCTGCGCATCCTCGCGCGGGAAGCGCAGCGATCCGCCGGGTTGGCGCAGGCCGCAGCGCCAGGGCTTGGGCGTCAGGCGCGCGCGGAAGCATTCCTGGGCGACGCACAGGCGGAGGTAAAGCGGATCGGATTTCAATTCCCGCATGATATCGGATGCATGCTCGCTTTTGGGTTTAAAAACCGTGTTCAGGATCAGGCCGCGCAGGCCCGCAAAGGTGGCGTAGATCCGGATCCCGTATTCCGGGTGCCGCCCGGTCCACGCTTCCACTTCATGGATCGCGGGCATGTACGGGTCCAGGCTGAAGGATTCCTTCTTACTGCCGCCGAACAATCCCTTCTTCTGAGGTTTATGGATGTCCGGAATGTCTATGTCGATGAACATCGCGCCCGACGCGTTCAATACCAGCGCCCCGTACGCGTTGCGGGTGATGATGCCGACCTCGTCCCGGAAGCGGTTCAGGACTCCCTCCTTGATTTCCTCGCGCAGCGGGCGGTCGCAATAGCCGTAGCGGTCGAGCGGTTCGCCGAGCGCGATCTTGTGCGCAACTTCCTTCGCCCGGGCGTCGGCTTTTTGGCGGGCGTCCTCCACGCTGAGATCCGAGCCCTGCCACTTACGGATAAAGAATTTCTTTTGCGGACCGGAGACGGTCTGTTCGGTTTTGGCCCAGTATTTCGGGATGTTCATCGTTCCTCCTTCCGGCCGGGTCGATCCCATCGTGCTTTGGCCGGATTCCATCGGGGAAGAGCGCGGAACCACTTACCTGCTTCAACTTTGTCCCAGTTCCCAATTATCCTGGAAATCCAATATCCATTATCCACCCAGCGCACGAAGAGTACAAATGGCCTAGGACGATAGACGATGGACGATCGTCGTGAGGGGAGGGCTGTGTGCAATCAATCCGTGTTTGACGACTTGATCATCCGGCTCGGATTACGGCCGTTCCAAAAGCAGCTCTTCCGGGGAAAGCGCATGGATCCTCGCGATGGGGAGTATCGCCGGATCTCTGCGATAAAGGCCGATGATCTTCCGGACAAACGGGCTGCGCAGTGCGAGCCCGGCGATGCCCGCTTCCGAAAACCAGCCGGCGCGGATCGAATGCTCATCCTCGGTATGTTTCAGGGTTCCGCCTGCGGCTTCGCCCAGAAATACAAACCGGATCCGGCCGGCGGATCCGGTTTCGGGTGATCCGGTCAGTTGATCCACATAGAGCAGTCCCGTCAGCTCGACGGCCAACCCCGTCTCTTCCCGCGCCTCGCGGACCGCCGCATCCACGATCGATTCATCGGGCAAAACCATGCCGCCGGGTAGAAACCACTTGTTCCGGCACGAGGGTTTGGATTCCTGAATGAGCAGAAATTTCCATTCTGCCCGATGAGGGTCAATCCGGCCATTCGGATTGACTGCTCTTCATTTATATTCGTATCATCTCCCGCCGGCCGCCCGGATGGCAGTCCTCGCGCATTCATCCCGGCTCATGAACCAAAAGCGAGCCGGGATGCCGTGCGCGGGCGGGCGCGGGCATCACGAACTCCCGGATAATCCGCGCCGGTTTATTCTGCATCAAGCCGATAGCCAATAGGCGATGGTGGCGGCGATCTGCGCGGTGGAAACGATGAGCAACAGGCCGAGGATCCCTTTGGAAGCCCGCGTATCGAATTCAGGCCGGCCTTTGCGGAGGAAATAGGCGTGGATGCAGAACGCGAAGATTCCGGCCGCGCCGACGACGATCGAAAGAATCAATCCGGTGGATGCGCCTTGCGATAACAGGACCAGCCCGTAGAGCCCCGCAAGGTAAAGCGGGAAATGGATCAGCAGGAATCCGCCGATCCCGCCCGGCAGGTGGAACAGGTCCCACTCCTTCCAATAGGCCGAGTCCATCTCGTGCAGTATCAGGAGGACGCAGTTCACCAGGTAGACCCAGACTACGATCTGAAGATTCATCGGCCTCTCCCGCAACCGTTCCGGATCACAAATAAACGCACGCGAATCCGCCGCGTTATTTCAGCGCCTGGGCGAGTTCCACGCCCCAGGCCTTCGCCTTCTCCAGCTCGCAATCGCGCAGCGGGCCCTCCGCCCCTTCGACGATAAAACGCATGGGCTTGGCCAGGCGGGCGTAGCCGGCGCGCGCGAGTCCGTTTTCGATCCCGCCGGTGGCGCCGCGCGGCGACCACCAGATACGCGTCTCGAACGCCGCCCCCCGGCCGCTCCCGCGCGGGAGTTTGGAAAGCCAGGAACTCATCGACGGCTGGGATAGATCCGGCGCCTTTTTATATTGGGCCTGGTTTGTCTTGATCGATTTCAGGATCATTTCCCCGGGCATGCTGAAGCCGAATACCGGCGAGCCCACGACCAGCAGATCCGCGCCGGCAACCGCCGCCGCGGTTGCCTCGGCGGTGGAAAGCGCCTGCGTGCCGGAGCCGATGCCCTCCGCAATCGCTTTCGCCACCGCCGCGGTGTTCCCCCAAAGGGATTCATACACAACTATGGCTTTCATGATCTCCGCCTTTCCGGGATAATCCCTATCCATCTCCGTTTCAATGGCCGAAATACCATATGGGTATTATAGCGTTGATCCATCGGCAATAAACCGGGCCGCTTCGGGACCGGATACAGCCGGCGCTCTTGACCAAATTCCTGGCCTGCGGCAATGCGAACGCGCAGGGTTCACCCTGCCCGTTCGGAAAGGACGGCGCGGGAATTCCGCTCATGCATCAAATCATCCGGTGGAAGAATTCGCAGTGTCCTTCCCGTCCCACGGGCGGAGGCGCGGAACCCAGCGCGGTACATTCCGTTTGTAGCGTGTGTAGGATGGGCCGAAGCGGCGTTCCAAACCCGGTTCTTCGGCCAGCGGAATATAGACCGCGTTCAACGCGGCCGCGAAAACAAACCAGCCGAACAACGGCATGGACGCAAAAAGCGCGGCTTCGCCGAGAAGTATGAATAGGACACCCGAGATCATCGGATTGCGCACGTACCGGTACGGTCCTTCGACCACCAGAGCCTGCGGAGGGTGCCACGGCGCAAGCGTGCCCCGGCCGCGCACGGCGAACAGGCGGATCGTGCCGGCCAGGAAAAACAATCCGGCGGCGATGAGGAGGATGCCGAGGGCGGCGAATATCCAATCTCCAGGGAACGGCATTCCCCCTCCGATCCGGGCACTTTGCGCCGGCCGCAGGATGAGGATCGGAATTAAAATTGTGACGGTGAACGGCAGCAGGAGGATGGCGAGGATATGCTTCAACTTCACCTCAATCCGGGGGCAGAAATCCATCCCGGCCCGGGATGGATTGCGTTGAGCGGGTTTGGGTGTTGTGGAATCCTGTTGCCCGCGGAGCCGGGTTGTTCCCCTTACCGGTTTCCTTTTCCCAGCCGGATCGTTTCCTGAAGGGTGGAGTAAATGAAAAATATCACCAGTATTACCGCGATAACGCCCACGGCCAGATCATATGGGCTGAGGTTGACAACGCCGGCGGTGCCAAGATCCCAGGCCGCTGTCCGCACGCCTCCGAAAAACATTATTACATTCATCATTACGGCGATCACGCGGATCTCGGTCGGCCCCAGCTTGCCGAAAGAAATTTTAAATTCCCCCGCCGCGCAGGTGCGCACATACACCTGGATGGAGAGCAGCATATAGGCGATGAGGATCAGGCAGCCCATCGTAAAATCAACATACGGGGATAAACCCAGCCCGAGGAAGATCAGCGTCTGGCTGACGGCGTCGAGGGTATGGTCCACATAGAATCCGTAGACGGGGCGTTCGATATGCCGGTGGCGCGCCAGCGTGCCATCGAGGCTGTCCCCGGCCCAGTTGAAGAGGAAACCCAGCGAGGCCAGCCAGAGGAAATTTCGATCGATGGCGCTCAGCCAGTATCCCACGAAGACGACCGCCGCGCCGAAAACGCCGAAGAGCGTGCAGCGGTCGGGAGTCACCCAGAGCGGGGAATGGACGGACAGCCATTCCAAAGCCGGCCGTTCCAGCGGCCCCAGCAGGATGTCGTTGACCCTGTGATGATTCTCAATATTGTTCGTCTTCATCGTCCGGCGGAATGAATTGTACCGCAATCAGTGCGGGGATTCCGGCGCCCGGCCGGGCATATCCGGCCAGACCGGCAGCGAGACAGACCATTGTGTCGGCGCTCCGCGGATGTACCCTTCCGCGACGCGCAGCACCCGCTCCGCATTCTGCAGCGCTTCCGTTTCCCGGTCCGGATGCGGCTCCATCTCCATCGGGTCGGAGGCCTGGATGACGTGCCTTCCGTCCGGTCGGCGGGTCGTGACCAGCAACTTCACCGGAACCTTCGCCTTGAGTGCGAGGAGGATGTGATGCAGCGGGAGCGCGGCGGGCTGTCCGAAAAAAATCGGGCGCCGATGCGGGTCCGGGATGGGCCGGTCGATGCCGGTCGCGACATATCCTCCCTGCTGAAGATGGCGGAGCGCTTTGCGGAGGGCGGGGAAGGATCCCGGCAGAAGATTCGCGCCGGATTTTTCCCGGGATTCATACTCCACCCGCCGTCCCCCCTGGGGGTTGGGGATGGTGAGCACCAGCGGCCGGATCCCCTGCATCGAAAGGGTGTGGAGCATGAGGTCGAAATTTCCGAGGTGCAGGCTGACCAGCATCAGCCCGCGATCGTCGAATTCCGGACGGCGGCACAGAAACTGGGCGGAGGAATCCAGGTCGATCGAGCCGAGCGCCTCCTGCGGGTGCGCCAGACCGCGGTGTAGTTCGAAGACGGAGCGGGCGGCGTGATGCAACACATCGCGGACCGCCTGATCCAATCCTTCGTCCTCCGGTTGCTTCCCGCGCACGACCCATTGGTTCGCCCGCACCGCCCGGACTATTCTGGAATTCCGGTTGGCGGCAATCCGATCGGCGATGACATCGGCCAGGGCGTATCCGAGCCGCGCCGGACACGCCTGCCCAATGGCTTTGGCAAGCCGGACGCCGATTTCGTCGCTGAGGAACCTCTGCCAATCGATGGCCATGACGGGCAGCCCGGATTATTGTCCCGTCCAGCGGTATTCCAGTTTCGGGGCCAGCAGGTCGTCGAGAAATTCCTGCGGAATGAGGCTTGGGTTCACGCGGCCGGAAAGCAGCGCCGAAAACAGCGAAGCGGCCGGCGGGGCCAGTAGGATCACCCGCGGCGTGCCGGTGATCCCCCCCAGCTCCGCCGCTTTGAGGAGAGCGTCCTCCTGGTACCCGAGCGCGTCGATCAACCCGAGCGCCAGCGCCTGGCGGCCGGTATATACGCTCCCGTCGGCCAGCTCGCGCACCTTTGCCGCGGGCAGCTTGCGTCCTTCGGCGACGATCTGGACGAAGGATTCATACGTCTCATCGATCACTTTCTGCCACAGCGCCGTCTCTTCCGCGGTCATCGGCCGGTACAGGCTGCCGAGATCCTTCACCGACCCGGATTTGATCACCGAGACGGTGATCCCCAGGTTCTTCATCAGTTCCGACGCTTCGGGGAACGAGCTGATCACGCCGATCGACCCGGTCAGGGTGTTGGGATTGGCGACCAGGTACTGCGCCGCCATGCTGATGTAATAGCCGCCCGAGGCGGCCAGCTCGCCCATCAGCACCACGATCGGCTTGCCGCAGCCCTTGAGGGCGTGATAGATCTCGTCCGACGGCACGACCGATCCGCCCGGGCTGTTGATCCGCAGGAGGATCGCCTTGACGTCGCTGTCGGCGGACGCCTGCTCCACCAGCGGGATGATATCGCCGGAGGATGCCAGCATGCCCGCGCCGAGCGATGCCGAGGATCCGCTGACGATCTCGCCGTTGATGTCGATCACGGCCACCGCCGGCCCTGAGAGCGGCCCGGAAAGATGGACGGAGTTAGTGACCGGGGCGGTGGCCGTAAACGCGTTCATCCCGGCGAAGCTGAAGATGCATACCGCGGCGATGCAGCCGAAGCCGATGAAGGGGAGCAGGAACCCGAACGCGGCGCCGCCCAGCGCCCACCAGGGGGATCGATTGGCTGGATTGGTCGGATTGGTTTGCATAAACGCCTCCTTTATTAACAGGCTTCTGAAAAACGGTCAGAGTGTCATTGCGAGCCTGCCCCCGCGGAGCAAGACTGCTCGCCTTAGCTCCATGAGCAGTTTTGATTGCGAAGCGGGGGGAGCGAAGCGACCCCGGCCTACCCCAACCGGGGCAGGCGAAGCAATCTGCTGATTATCCCTGAAAAAGGAGATTGC
>CAZYSF010000163.1:0-1597 GCA_964649635.1 uncultured Anaerolineales bacterium
CGGGATGAAAGTTCCGGCGCACGTGAAGACCAGCCTCGCGCCCGGATCCCGCGCGGTCGCGGAATACCTAAAGGCCGCCGGGCTGCTGCAGTACCTCGAACGCCTGGGGTTCCACATTGTCGGGTTTGGCTGCATGACCTGCATCGGGAATTCGGGGCCGCTCGCGGAGAAAGTGGCGCGCGCGATCCGCGAGAACAATCTGGTGGCGGCGGCGGTGCTTTCCGGCAACCGCAACTTCGAGGGGCGGATCCACTCGCTGGTAAAGGCCAACTACCTCGCTTCGCCGCCGCTGGTGGTGGCTTACGCGCTGGCGGGAAGCATGAATGTGGATGTGGCGCAAGGATCCCTGGGCCTGGACGACAAGGGCAAGCCGGTTACCCTGCGGGAAATCTGGCCGGGCGCGGAGGAGATCCGCGCCGCGATGCAGGCCGTGAATCCGCAGATATACCGTAAGGTGTACGCCGATATCGATCGCGGCCCGGACGCCTGGAATGCGATCCCCGTATCGGCGGGGGAATTATTCCCATGGGATGCGAGCTCCACGTACATTCTGGAGCCGCCGTTCTTCGAGGACATGATCGCCGAGGCGCTCCCGCCCGAGCCGATTGTCGGCGCGCGCGTGCTGGGATTCTTCGGCGATTCGATCACGACCGATCACATCTCGCCGGCCGGCGATTTTTCCGAAGAGACTCCCGCCGGGCGGTACCTGATGGAGAAGGGCGTGGCGCGCAGGGATTTCAATTCCTACGGCACGCGGCGCGGCAACCATGAGGTGATGATGCGCGGGACGTTCGCCAACATCCGCCTGAAAAACGAGATGATGGAGGGGCTGGAAGGCGGGGGAACCCTGCACCTTCCGGATTGCGCGCAGATGTCGTTCTACGATGCGGCGATGCAGTACCGCCAGGAGGGCACGCCGCTGGTGGTTCTGGCCGGAAAGGAATACGGCACCGGGTCCTCGCGCGACTGGGCCGCCAAGGGCGTGCGGCTGCTCGGCGTGCGGGCGGTCATCGCGCAATCCTTCGAACGGATCCACCGATCCAACCTGGTGGGGATGGGAGTCCTGCCGCTGCAGTTCAAGGAAGGGCAGAACGCCGAGCAGCTTGGCCTGACCGGCGACGAACTCTTCTCGATACGCGATTTGGGCGCCCATATGCGCCCGCGGATGGAGATCTCGGGCGAGGCGCTGCACCGCGACGGCTTGAAGATCCGGTTCAACACGATCGCGCGGCTGGATACGCCGGTGGAGGTGGAATATTTTATCCACGGCGGCATTCTGCCGGCGGTGGTGCGGAAGATGATCGCCACGGATGCCGCGGAAAAATAACGGATTGCACGGATGACCCCTCCCCTCCCTGGCCCTCCCCAAATTTGTAAGGATGATCCAGCTAAAGAGTTATTTTTTTACTTACGGATTTGGGAGGGGAAGGGAGGGGCAGCTGCTTTTCATAAAAGTACGACAGCGGATCGGGCAGGTATTCCCCGAAGGGTCCGATTCGTTTATATCCCATCCGGTCATACAAACCGATCGCTTCCAATTGGCAAATGCCCGTCTCAAGCCGGAGGACCCGGATGCCGCGCTCGGCGGCGCGGGTTT
>CAZYSF010000164.1:0-2640 GCA_964649635.1 uncultured Anaerolineales bacterium
GCCGCGAGCGCCAGCGCGGCTGCCGCCAGCCCGATCCGGAATAGGATCGGATCGTAGGTCATCTCGACCGTGTGCAATCCGGGTCCGATCTCGACCGCCCGCCACCATCCGCCGGCGGAGGAAAGCTCAGCGGTCTCGCCATCCACCCGGGCGCGCCAGGCCGGATAGGACGCATCGGCGAGGATGACGACCCCGGGGCCGGCGGCGGTGATCCGGATCCGGTTGGGGCTGTCCCGGTCTATCCGCGCTTCGCGACCGGCGATCGGCTGATCCCACGTATCGAACCCTTCCGCGACCCAGGCGCGCGGCTGGGCAACAAGGTTTTTACAGAGATGGATTCCGCTTATCGGTTCGCACCCGCCGAGCATCGCGCTGCGAATGGGAAACGCCGACGCGATGTACCGCACATTGAGCAATCCGAGCAGCCTCCAATCCGGAATGATATCCCGATTGTCGGTCTGCGGATTCCCGGTTTCGAAGGCCGGCAATGTGACGGAATACCCCGCGGCGGGGATTTGCGCCGCCGCCGACACGACCCCGGCGGTCGAGCGCAGGATCAGCGGATCGACGCCGTCGAGCATACGCAATCCGTCCTGCACGGCGGCGAGCTGCGGGATGCTTGCGGACGGTGAGTACACCCGGAACTCTGTGGCACCTTCTTTTATTATTGCCTGCGACACCCCGGCTGCCGCGGCCGGGATGGGATCGGCCGGATCAGGGTTGATCATCCGGCTGTCCGCGATCGCCAGGTCGATCACAGCCAGTACGATCAACGCGCCGGTGGCCGGATTCTTCCATGGCTTCGAGGCGAAACCGGCGAACAGGATTAACCCCAGCGCTCCCCACATAAGGCCGTCCTGCCACAGCGCCGCTGGCAATTTCATCGCGCCGGCAGCCGCGGCCAGAATCAGTCCTCCCGCCGCCAATCCAAAACCCGCCTGCTTTAATAATCCACGCTCATCCACCACCCGGCTCAGCCGGGTTATCCCGCGCGCGGCCAGGATCGCCAGCGCCAGTCCGGCCAGGAACATCCAGCGCGGGGGTACGCGCAGCAGGCCCGCGGCGGGAATCGCATCCAGAACTTTCGATACACCCGGGATATTGGAACCGAGCGAGAGGAAAATTGAGAGGATAAGGAGGATCCACCAGAATGCCGCCTCGCCCCCCGACCCCCTCCCTCCCTCATCCCCCGACCCCTTCTCCCGGCTGACGCCGGGCGAAGGGGGGCGGAGCGCTGAGGCGAGTGCCAGCCCCAAAACGACAACGCCGGGATACACGACCCATTCGATCGAGCTTCCGATTCCGGCAAACAGCAAACCGATCAGCGCGGAAAACGGGAGCGAGAGAACCGTGCTTTCAGCCCCCGAGAGATTCGAGCGCGTGGACATAGAAACGAACTGCGCCATTGGCAGCGCAAGGACCGCGGCGATCGCCGCGGCGAACAGGGCAAAGACGCCAAGATGCCTGATCCAATCCAGAGTCGCCGCGCGCCGCGAAGGCGCGGAAGCCCCTTTGCCGCCGAATACGGCATAGGCTACGGCGGCCGCAGCGGCGGGGATAATCCAACGCGGATCGGCCAGGAAGACGATCCCCGCCATTATTCCGGCCAACGACCAGCGGCGGATGCTCCCGTGTCGCGCGGCCTCGCGCGCGGCCAGGAACAGCCAGGGCGTCCAGGCGACGGCCAGGACAAGCGTCAGATGCCCGGCCGCCACATGCGCGATAAGCTTCGGCAGTCCGCCGAATGCGATTCCCGCCAGCAGGGAGCCGGCTTGTCCGGCTCCCTCTTCTTTCGCAAGCATGTAAGCCCCGAACCCGGCGAAGGCCAGATGCAGAAAAAAGAGGATGTTGAACGCCAGCGGCGACGGAAGGATCAGCGCAAGCCACAGGGGCGGATAATACAGCCCGGAGAGCGGATCGGCCGCGAAAGGAGTCCCGCCGAGAGTATGCGGATTCCAAAGGGGAATCTCGCCGAATTGGATGAGCGACCGGCGGATGAATTCGGCGCTCGGTCCATGCGCCACTGCGAGGTCGGAATATTCCGCTCCGGGCGCATAATGAACCTGGGTGGGATCGCCCAAAAGCGGGGCCAGCCAAACCAGGGGCAGGAGGAGCAGCAGCCACACCCAGGAAGGATGCTTCATTAACAAACGAGTATACCCCGAGTGAAAGAGGTTGAATTCCCCCTTTCCCGCCGTTTTTACCGCGCATCTGATATAATCCGGCCTTGCCCGGGCGGTTAGCTCAGTTGGTTAGAGCACACGGTTGACATCCGTGAGGTCGTAGGTTCGAGCCCTATACCGCCCACCTCCCCGGCACCATTAACCGGGGCAATCATAAAAACAGCGACCGCCGGGACAAGTACGGGAAGGCCGGATCCAAGCGAGCGGGAGAAATCGGTGCAAGGCCCGCGATCCCATCCCCCGGAAAACCCCCCGGCGCGCTCCGACGGAACGGCCGCAAGGCCCAGTATGAAGGACGGTCCAGCCCCGTTACCGGCTGCCGTAGCTCCGCAGCGTTGCTGCGGGGGAACATGGGTGGAACCGCGATTGAAATCGCCCCAGGAATGGGGCGATTTTTATTTTCCTCTTCCACCCAGACCTGACAGGTCTTAAGACCTGTCAGGTCTGGGTGGAAGAG
>CAZYSF010000165.1:0-2772 GCA_964649635.1 uncultured Anaerolineales bacterium
GATTTATGGAAGTTCGCGCCCACCGTCATCACCAAGCCGCATGACGAAGCGACGCTGGCTTGCGAACATCTGGTCCGGTCGTACGATCCCTGCATTTCCTGTTCCGTGCATTTCGTCCGCTGGGAGAATAAGGACGCCGCATAATATGTTTCGTTCTGGTCGCGCCCTGCTTGCTGCCGGGATAGTCCTCCTTCTGTCCGCCTCACCCGTCAAGGCGCAGGATACCTCGGTCAAGGCAGTCCTGTTCTACAATCCGGGGTGCGGCGCCTGCAAGACTCTGATCAACGAAACGCTCCCCCCGCTGATCCTGCAGCACGACAACAATCTGTTGATCTTCACGGTCGACGTCACCAATCCCGAGGGCGGCACTCTGTACGAGTCCGCCCTCGCGGCTTTGGCCGTGCCGGCCGATCAGCGGGGAGTTCCCCTGATGGTGGTGGAGAATATCTACCTTACCGGGTTGGATTCGATCCAGGCGCAGTTTCCCGGCCTGATTGACCGCGAGCTGACCGAGGGAGGGACCAACTGGCCCGCCATCCCGGGTCTGGAAGACGCCCTTCAGCAGGCGGGCTTTACGCGGACGCCGATGAACCCTTGGGAAAAGTTCCTGAATGATCAGCCGGCGAACTCGCTGGCCATCATCGTTCTGGCGTTTCTCTTCCTCTCGCTGGTGTTTTCAATCCTGATTACATTCCGGTCGGCGCCGAAATTCATAAGCGCCATTCCCGCCTGGGTTTTCCCGGTGCTCCTGCTGATCGGGCTGGCCGTCGCTTCCTACCTGACCTACACCGAGCTCACGCAATCGGAAGTTTTCTGCGGCGGGATCAGCCGCTGCCAGGAAGTCCAGGACAGCCCGTACTCCAAGATTCTTGGGCTGATCAGCATCGGCGAGTTCGGGATCTTCGGGTACCTGCTGATCGGCCTGTCCTGGATCGCGCAACGAACCGCCCGCGGCGCGCTCAAGACGATCGCCGCGATCGCCATGTTCGGGTTCGCGGTCTTCGGCGTGAGCTTCTCGATCTACCTCACCTTCCTGGAACCCTTTGTCATCGGCGCCACCTGCCTGTGGTGTCTGACGTCCGCCACGATTATGGGTTTGATCCTCCCCCTGACCACCGGCCCGGTGGGTTCCACGATCCAGCCAAACACCCCGCCCGGTCCAATCGCCGCATCCGGCGGATGAACATCGCCGTCATTGGCATCGGCCAATCCCTGCGCGGCGACGACGGGATCGGGCCGGAAGCCGTCCGGTGCTGGTCCGCCGGCTATCCTTCCACCGCCCAAGACCCGCAAATCCATATCCTTCTTCTGGAGACGCCCGGCCTTGGGTTATTGACGGATCTCGAGCCGGCGGATGCCGCCCTCCTGGTGGATGCCGTTGCCACCGGCCGGCCCGCGGGCACCGTCTGCGTGTTCGATCCGATTCCGGATACCGGCCTGTCGGCGGCGGAGAAGACGGCGCACGGATTCGGCGTCGCGGAAACGATTTCTGTGGCGCGCAAGACGGGGGCAAAGCTTCCCACGCGATTGATCCTGATCGGGATCGAAGGAAGCCGGTACGATCTTGGCGAAGGGTTAAGCAATCCGGTTCGCGCGGCGATACCCTTGGCGGTGGAAACTATCCAGAGAATTGTTATTGAAATCCTCTCCACGAAGGACACGAAGCGAGCTCTGAAGAACACGAAGGATTAATTTTTTTAATTATTATCCACGAAGAGCACGAAGGGCACGAAGTAGTAATAAAAAATACTCGAGAAAATTACCTCGAGTTAAGGGTTTTACGAACCAGAATCAGATGCTTCGCTTCGCTCAGCATGACAATATCCTTCACATAATATTCTAATTTCGTGCGCTTCGTGCTATTCGTGGAGTCCTTTATTCTTTCGGCGGAAGTTTCTTTTGCCAATCGAACAGCTTCGCCAGCGCTTCCATCGGGGTGATCGAGGATAAATCGAGGGCTTGTAATTCCCTCCAGATCGGATCCAGATCCGTAAACATCTGCAGCTGGCGGGGGGATTCGGTCGTCGCGTTTTGCGCGCTTCCCTGCTCGAATTCCTTGAGGATCTCCTCCGCCCGGGCGATCGTCGGCCTGGGCATCCCCGCCAGTTGGGCGACATGAATCCCATAAGAGCGGTCCGCTCCGCCCGGGACGATGCGGTGCAGGAAGACGACTTTGCCGCCCTCCTCCGCAACCGACACGTTGTAATTCCGCACCCCCGGCAGAAGATCCGCGAGTCTGATCAGTTCGTGATAATGCGTCGCGAACAGCGTCCGCGCCCGCAGGCGCGGATGGTTGTGGATGAATTCAATCACCGCCCAGGCGATCGCCACCCCGTCATAGGTCGAGGTGCCGCGTCCGACTTCGTCGAAGATCAGAAGGCTGCGCGGCGTGGCGTGATGCAGGATATTGGCCGTCTCGACCATTTCCACCATGAACGTGGATTGCCCCGCGTGAATTTCATCCCGCGCGCCTATCCGGGTGAAGATCCGGTCCACCAGCCCGATCCGGGCCGCGCGCGCCGGTACGAAGGATCCGATCTGCGCCATCAGGCACAACAGGCCCGTCTGCCGCAGGTAGGTGGATTTTCCGCTCATGTTGGGGCCGGTGATGATGCGGATGATTTCCCCCTGCTCCAGCCGGATGTCGTTCGGCACGAAGCGTTCGTCCTCCAGGAACCGTTCGACGACCGGATGGCGGCCGTCGCGGATATCCAGAACCGGGTCTTCCGTCACGTCCGGGCACGTGTAATCGTTCCGCGCGGCCGCTTCGCC
>CAZYSF010000166.1:0-6848 GCA_964649635.1 uncultured Anaerolineales bacterium
CAGCTCATCCGGACCGAAAAATTGGCGGCCATGGGGCGCCTGCTCGGATCGGTGGCCCACGAACTGAACAACCCGCTCCAGACGATCAAGAACTGCTTGTACCTGGTTCAGCAGGAAGCCCCCGCCGTCTCCTCGATCCAAAGCTATATCGGGATGGCCTCCTCCGAGACGGAACGGCTGGTGCACCTGGTGGCCGAATTGCGCGAACTGTACCGCCCGCGCCCGGATCACACCCCCAGTCTGTGCGATCTGGTCGACATCCTGCGCGAGGTGCGGTCGCTGATGGCACAGCCGTTATACGACGGCAAGGTGCGTTGGGAGCAGGCGGCGGACGCGAAGGGGTATATCGTGCGCGGCGAAAAAGAGCGGATTCAACAGGTGTTCATCAACCTGGTGACAAACGCGATCGAGGCGATGCAGCCGGCCGGCGGAACCTTAAACCTCCAACTGATCCACTCCGAAGACAATCGGCAGGCGGGCGTGGTCTTCCGCGATACCGGGCCGGGGGTTCCTGCGGCAATAATCGGCAATCTGTTTGAACCGTTCATCACGACCAAATCCACCGGATTGGGGCTCGGGCTTTCCATCTGTTATGAGATCGCCCAGAAGCACGGCGGGCATATCGGCGTGGAAAATCCGTCCGGCGGCGGCGCGGCATTCACCTTCTGGATCCCGCTGGCGAGCGGCGAAAGAAGAGCGCGGCAGGCCGCCGGCTGACCGGCCTTTACAATTTCATCCGGCGGACGCTTTCCGCCGGGTGCCGGTGCCGACGCATTTGTCCAGACTTTTACCGGTACGCCGGGGCGCATTTGCCTGAGCCCATGCGCCCGCAACCATAAGCGGTCTTCTTCTCCGACAGATCGGCCCGATTCGACTTCCCCCAATTATGTCAAATCTTTCCTAATTCCGGCGCGGATGGGAATCCGTAGGATTGGGTAACACAGTTCCGGCGTCGGAACCCCCGGGCCTGTTCGCCCTTTCGACGCAGACAACCGGATGACACGCGCACCGGGCTGACAGTCATGGCGGCGGTTGCGCGAAGCGGATTGGGTTGGGAGGATCGATGGAAAAAATCACCGCATTTGTTTTAGGCGGCGGCGGATCGCACGGTGCGCTGCAGGTCGGCGCGCTGCGCGCCCTGCTTGAGGCGGGGATAGTCCCCAATCTTCTGGTGGGAACCTCCATCGGAGCCGTGAACGCCGCCGGCCTGGCATTGTGGGGGGCGGATCCGGTCGGGATTTCCGCCCTGGAGCGGGCCTGGGACAAGGTATCCGGCGCGCAAGTCCTGGATACGAGAATCCGGTGGTTGTTCCTGAAAGCGGTGATGAGCCGCCCCGGCAACAGCGCCAGAAGGAACGTCGAGCGTTACCTTGAGTCGGAGGGGTTCACCCGGGACTTGCGGTTCAAGGATATCCCCCGGGTCCGGCTTGCGATCGTCAGCGCGGATATCGCAACCGGCCGGCCGGTCATTTACGGCCAGAATCCGGAGGATTCGGTTCTCGAGGGTTTGCTGGCATCGATCGCCCTCCCGCCCTGGTTTGCGCCGCTCCAAAAGGATTCGCAAGAGATGATCGACGGGGGAGCGTTAAGCAATCTCCCGATTGAATCCGCATTGCGGTTGGGGGCCACCGACATCGTCGCCCTTGATCTGGATGATTCCTTCCCCGGCATGTCCGATACCCTGCCCATCCTCCAATACATGCGGAAATACCTGTACGCGGTGCGCCGCCGCCAGGTATACCTCGAAACGGCGTTGGCCGTGGCGAAAGGCGTGCCGGTCCGCTGCATCGAGTTTCGGGGACTGGCGAAAAAACCCATTTGGGATTTCACCGGCTACCAGGACCTGATCCGGGCCGGATACGAACAAACCGCCGGCAAGATCGCGGAATGGGCCCGGATGGATGAGGCGGAACTGGTATCCCTGCGATCGCGCACCGAGTAGTCGAAGGATCATCCGAGCGGGAGGCCGGCGCGCATTCCCACCGGTAATGCGCGGGGCCGGGTACCCGCACCCGAACCGCTCGGAGGCATGGTCCGGTAAAAGCCGGCGCATACACGGATATTCTCCGATTGTCCAACCCTGCCAGGGCAAAAACGAACGCTGTACTCCCATCCGCCCGCTTTTCGCAAAGGCCGCATTGCGTCCGGGTTTCCACCGGCGCCGGCTCTTAAGGCACCTATGCGTTTTTGAAAAATTTGTTATTATCGACGCGCGCATCATCCGCTTCCGAACCCTCGGCCGCCGCCGCTCCGGGAAAAGCGGTCATGATAGAAATGCGAAGATGGATCGCCGATGACCGGAAATAAACGCTTCCTCATCCTTACCAGCGATTCCGGATTCGGCCATCGCAGCGCCGCCAACTCGGTCGCCAAAGCCATGGGTCTGCTGCACCCGGGAGAATCTGAAACAACCATTGTCAATCCGATCCACGAGGATTCCGGCCTCCAGCTGTTGAAAGAAACCGAACGCAATTACGACTATGACATAAAAAACAATCCGGTCTGGTTCCGCTTCACCTATTCGATCCTCGATTCGCGGCCGGCCAGCGCGCTGGTGGAAAACACCCTGATCCGGGCGCTATCCGAGCCTTTGGAAAGGCTCATCCGAAGCATTCAACCCGACGCTGTGCTGAGCACAAACCAATTGTTCAACGCCCCCACCGGGGCCGCGCTGAAATCCATGAAACACAAAATCCCGTTCCATACGGTCGTGACCGATCTGGCGGACGTCCATACCCTGTGGTTCAATCCCGATCCGGATCGCTTTTTCGTCGCTTCCGAACAGGTGCGGTCGAAAGCCGTCGCCAACGGCATCCCGCCCGCCCACATCTCCATCAGCGGCATCCCGGTGGATCCGGATTTTAAAACCCGCCGCACGCCGCAATCCGAAACCCGGCTTCGCCTGGGCCTCGATCCGCAATTGACGACGCTTCTGTTTGTGGGGAGCCGGCGGGTGAGCGGGATTTTCGAACACCTCGAAGCCCTGGAGAATTTTTCCCATCCCATCCAGGCGATCGTCATCACGGGGGGCGACGACGAGCTCCTGGAGAAGCTCTGCGCTCACCCGTGGAGCTATCCGCTTTTGGCGGCGCCCTTCGTGACCAACATCCCGGAATGGATGGAATGCGCCGACATTCTGGTCACTAAAGCCGGCGGCTTGATCCTTTCGGAAGGGTTTGCCGCCGGGCTGCCGATCATCCTGATCGATTCCCTGCCCGGCCAGGAAGAAGGAAACCTGCGCTTCGTGCTCGACCATCAAGCGGGCGTCCAAGTGGAAAATCCGCGGGGTTTGTCCGGCGCGGTGGATTCCTGGCTGCGGGAGGATGGCAGGCTTCTGAAATCCTTTGCCCTGGCCTCCCAGGCTCTCGGCAATCCCGACGCCGCGTTCGTGATCGCCGGCGCGCTTTACGAGGCGGCGGCGAAAAAAGCCCGTACCACGCACAAATCGGACCGCGCGCGGAGCGGACATGAATAATTCCGGTGCAGGCTCCGCCTGGAAGCGGTGGTGGAAGTTCATCGTATTGGCCCTCTTTCTCATCGGCGCCTTTCTCTTCGCCGCCGCTTTCGACCTGAACGCGTTGAAGGAATTCCTCCGCCAATACGAATTTTACGGAGCGGCCGTGAGCTTGGTCGTGTATGCCTTGCTCGGCCCCACCCCGATCCCTTCCGAACCCGTGACCCTGCTCGTACTCGCCTGGAAGGGACCCGTCGCCGCGGTTCTGATCGCCACGCTGGGGAACACCCTGGCGGCGATCATGGAATACTACATCGGGGGAAGCATCGGCGACATCACCGATTTCGAAAAAAAGAAACAAGGGCTGCCTTTCGGGCTCGGACGGTTTCCGATCCATTCCCCGGTATTTTTACTTTTTGCCCGGATGCTGCCGGGGTACGGGTCGAAATTGATCAGTCTCGCAGGCGGCGTCTTCCGGGTGCCCGCCTGGACCTACTTGTGGACCACGGTGGTCTCCAACCTGGTCGGCGCGCTGCTGGTCACGCTGATCGGGATGGGATTGATCGAACTGGTCCGGTGATATTCCCGGAAAATCGCCGCGCCGGGCGCGAGTTCATCCTCCGGCGCTCCTTGTGCGCCCGCTTGTCCCGGCGTGAAATCGCAATATCCCTCCCCCTGCCCGGGATCGATTGGAAGGAAGAAATATAAATGGCCACTCCCGCAACGTCCGCATCCCCCGGTTGGTCCACGGAATTGGATTCTCTGGTCGAACAGCTGCAGAAAGAGACGATCGGGTTAACCCTTCCGGGGCTATTCGGAATCGGCCTTATCGCCCTTACCGTAAAAGATCAATTTCAAAATCCCTACTGGGGCGGACTCCTGTGCATCGCGATCTTTGCCCTGGCGCTCCTCGTGGTCGGCATCAGCCGGTGGAACTATACGGCCGCCGCCTGGTCGCTGGTCCTCGGCTGCCTGGTGATCGACCTGCTCACGGTCGCCAAAAGCGGCATGGTCTCCGCCGTTTATCTGCTGGTGATACCGGCCGGATTGGCGACCCTGGCCGTCACGCGCCGGGCCGGCGTAACCGTGGCGGCCGTCTGCACGCTGTACCTGCTGGCGGCCCCGGCGGTGCTGGTCCCGGCCGCGCCGGTTGAGCGTGTCGTGGCGGTCCTGGCGGTCTGGTGCACCGTGGGCATGATCCTGCTGGTCCTGCGCCCGCTGCTCCGGGCGACGGAAATGATGTGGACCGGGTATGAGCGCAGCCTTGCGCTCCTGGAACAATCGCGGGATTTTCAACAGCGCCTGGCGGAGACTCTATCGGATTTGACCGCCGCCAACACGCAGTTGACCCATCTGAACCGGCAGGCCCAGTCGCTGCGCCAGGCGGCCGAAGATGAACGCCGCTCGAAAGAACAGTTCGTGGCCAACGTCAGCCACGAGCTGCGGACCCCGTTGAACATGATCGTCGGCTTTGCCGAGATGATGCTGCGGACGCCCGAGTCGTACGGGGATCACATTCCCCCGTCCCTGCTGGCGGACCTGGCCGTGGTGCTGCGCAACAGCCAGCACCTGTCGAGCCTGATCGACGATGTGCTCGACCTGAGCCAGATGCAGGCCGGCCAGATGGCGCTCAGCAAGGAACGGGTGTCCCTGGCGGAGATGATTCAGGCCGCCACCATTGCGGTGCGCCCGCTCTTTGAGTCGAAGAACCTGTATCTGGAAATGGACGTGCCGCAGGATTTGCCGCTGGTTTTTTGCGACCGGACGCGCATCCGCGAGGTGGTGCTCAATCTGATGAGCAACGCCGGCCGGTTTACGGAGCACGGCGGCGTGCGCGTAAAAGCCCGGCAGGAAGGCGGCGATGTGGTCGTGAGCGTGGCCGACACCGGCCCGGGGATCGCCGAGGAGGATAAAGACAAGCTCTTTCAGCCCTTTCAGCAGTTGGACGGCACGCTGCGCCGCCGGCACGGAGGCAGCGGCCTTGGGCTGAGCATCAGCAAGAATTTTGTGGATTTGCACAACGGAAAAATATGGTTTGAAAGCAGGAAGGGCGCCGGAACCACCCTTTTCTTCCGCCTGCCGATCTCACCGGCGGAACCTGCGCCCGATACCTTTGCGCGCTGGTTCAATCCGCATCAGGAATACGAAGGCCGCAGCCGGCCGTCCCGATTAAAACCCGTGGTGGCAGCCCCGCGGATCGTCGTGGTCGAACGGGGAGAATCTCTGCAGCGGCTGTTCCGGCGCTATGGGGATGGATTGGAAATTACCGCGGGCGAGGATCTGGAGCAGGCCTTGCGGGGACTCGCGCAAACGCCGGCGCAAGCGCTGCTGGTTAACACCGAGAATCCCGATGAGGCCTTGAAGCGGCTTGCGGCGTCGGCACTCCTGCCGCCGGGCATCCCGGCGATGGTCTGTTCGCTTCCCAGCGATGCAGACGCCATTACGGCGCTCGGGGCCAACGACTACCTCACGAAACCCATCACGCGCGAGGCATTGTTCGGCGCCCTGGAACAGCTGGATAAAAAGGTGGAAAAGATCCTGGTGGTTGACGACGAACCGGATGCCCTCCATCTGTTCCGGCGCATGCTGTCCATGTCCGACCGCCATTACCGTGTGTTTCGCGCGACGAACGGCCGGCAGGCGTTGGAACTGCTCCGCACCCAGCGGCCGGACGTCATGCTGCTGGATCTGGTGATGCCCGAGATGAACGGCTATCAACTGCTCGCGATAAAAAACCAGTCGCCCGACCTGCTCGATATCCCGGTTATTCTGATTTCCGCGAAGGATTTATTCAGCCGGCCGCTGGTCAGCCGCACGCTGAGCGTCACCCTGCGCGACGGCTTGCCCTTGCCGCAACTCCTGGCCTGTCTGAAGTCGCTCAGCGCTATACTGGTTCCGCCCCCGTCAGCCAATGGTCCAATGTCGTCAGCAGCGTCTCCCGACTGACGGGTTTGCGGAGGAAGGCGGCCGCGCCCAGGGTGAGCGCCAACTGCTCCTGCGGCAGGATGGTGGAGACAATCACGGGGATGGAACGGAAAACCGGATTCTCGCGCAAGCGCCCGAGGACTTCCCAGCCGTCGACGCCGGGCAGCATGACATCCAGAAGGATCAGGTGCGGGGAAAACGCCTGGGCCTGAGCCAGCGCCTGATCCGGGTCGCGAACGCCGATAAATCGATACCGGGTTCCCTCGAGGAAGCGCCGCAGCAATTGCAGGGTGTCGAGGTTGTCGTCAATCATCAGGACGGCGACCTGCTCCGCCAGCGGCAGCGTGAGGGTGGCCGTAAAGAGCTTGCCGGGAACCCAGCGCGGCGACGTTGTGAGTGTGCCGCCGGTCAGCCGGACGAGATCGCGGGTCATTTCGACTTTCTCGATCACTTCCTCCCTGGACGGAAA
>CAZYSF010000167.1:0-6944 GCA_964649635.1 uncultured Anaerolineales bacterium
CGGGCGCGTCCTGCGCGAGCTTGGCCTCGAGGAAGAGCGGGTCAAGGAGATGATCGAACGGGTCATCCCGCCGGGGAGATTGTTTCCGGAGCGGATCCAGCTTTCGATGGGAACCGAGAAAGTCATCCAGAACGCCATCGAAGAAGCGCGCAAACTGGGCCACCAATACATCGGCACCGAGCATCTTCTGCTCGGTCTGGTCCGTGAAACCGAAGGCACAGCGGCGGATGTGCTCCGCCGGCTTGGAGTCTCGCCCGAACAGGTCCGGCGTCAGACCCGGCGCATCTTGCAAGACAGCCCCCTGGGGCATCCGCTGCAGCAGCCGGCGGGCGCGCCGCCCAAGGCCGACAAAGCCAAGACCCCGATGGTCGACCAGCTGGCGACCGACCTCACCACCAAAGCGGAGGAAGGCAAGCTGGATCCGGTCATCGGCCGCCAGAAGGAAATCGAGCGCGTCATCCAGATCCTCGCCCGCCGGACGAAGAACAATCCGGCGCTGATCGGCGAGCCCGGAGTCGGCAAGACGGCGATCGTCGAGGGACTGGCGCAGCGGATCACCACCTGCGACGTCCCGGTCCCGCTCCAGGGCAAGCGCCTGCTGCAGCTGGACGTGGGGTCGCTCGTGGCCGGAACGATGTACCGCGGCCAGTTCGAGGAACGGCTGAAGCGGGTCATCGACGAACTTAAGAGCGCCGGGGCGATCCTGTTCATCGACGAAGTCCACATGCTGGTGGGGGCCGGCGCCGCCGGATCGTCGGTGGACGCGGCCAACATCCTCAAGCCGGCCCTTTCGCGCGGGGAACTGCAGGTGATCGGCGCCACCACGCTTGAGGAGTACCGCAAGCACATTGAATCCGACGCCGCGCTGGAGCGCCGTTTCCAGCCGGTGATGGTCGAAGAACCCTCGATCGAGGAAACGATCCAGATCCTGCACGGCGTGCGCCCCAACTACGAGCAGCACCACCGGCTCGTGATCACCGACGAGGCGCTCGACGCGGCCGCGCGGCTTTCGGCCCGCTACGTTTCGGACCGCTTCCTGCCGGATAAAGCCATCGACCTGATCGACGAATCTTCATCCCGGGTGCGGATGTACAAAAGCCCCGAAGCGCGCAAGCTGCGCGAGACGGCCGAGGAACTGCGCCGCGTCCGGCAGGAGCAGGCCCAGGAGGCGGAAAACGCCAGCGATGAAAAAGTCCAGGGCTTGATCCAGCGCGAACGCGAACTGGAAGCGCAGCAAAAGGATCTGCAGGCGGGCCCGGCGCGCAAGGAAGACTGGCCGCGGGTGGTCGCCGAGGATATCGCCGAGGTCGTCTCGATGTGGACCGGCATCCCGGTCATGCAGCTGGCCGAGGCGGAATCCGCGCGCCTTATTAAAATGGAAGATTCCCTGCGCGGCCGCATCATCGGGCAGGAAGAGGCGATCACCGCCATTGCACGCGCCGTGCGCCGATCGCGGGCCGGGCTGAAGGACCCGAACCGGCCGATCGGCTCGTTCATATTCCTCGGCCCGACGGGGGTGGGCAAGACCGAGCTGACCAAAGCCCTGGCCGAATTCCTCTTCGGCAGCGAAGAGGCGATGACCCAGCTGGATATGACCGAATTCACCGAGCGGCACACCGTCAGCCGGCTGGTCGGCGCGCCGCCCGGGTACGTGGGCTTCGAGGAAGCCGGCCAGCTGACCGAGGCGCTGCGCCGCCGGCCGTATTCGATCGTCGTCTTCGACGAAATCGAAAAAGCGCACACCGAAGCGCTCAACATCCTGCTGCAGATCATGGAAGAGGGCCGGTTGACGGATGCGCGCGGCCATAAGGTGGATTTCCGCAACGCGATGATTGTGATGACCTCGAATATCGGCGCCGAAACCATCCGCCGCCAGGCGGGCATCGGATTCGGCCGGCAGGGCGAACCCAAGGGCGAGGTGGAACCGTACGAGGAGATGCGCAAGAAGCTCCTTGAAGAACTGCGCCGCGCTTTCCGGCCCGAATTCCTCAACCGGGTGGATGGGGTCATCGTGTTCCGCGCGCTGGAGAAGTGCGACATCACCCAGATCGTCGAGTTGGAACTGCTCAAGGTCGCCGGCCGCCTGGCCGACCATCACGTCTCCCTGCGGGCTTCCTCGGAGGCCAAGGTCTACCTGGCGGATCAGGGATACAACCCCGAGATGGGCGCACGGCCCCTGCGCCGCGTGATCCAGACCGAAGTCGAGGACCGGCTCTCCGAAGCCCTGCTTTCGGGCCAGGTCCGCGACGGCGACTCGGTCACCATCCAGTTTCGCGAAGACAGCATCGTCCTCGAAACCGCGCGACCCGGCGGCGAAGAGGGTGCGGCCGAACCGCAGGCCGAAGCGCTGCCCGCCCGCTGAAACCCTTCACCCGTTACCGTTTGCCGCATCCCATGGTTTTCCCAAAAAGGATTTCCGACATGATTCGAAAAACGACCATCCTTGGTGTCTCGCTGCTGCTGGCGGCGCTGTTTGCCGCCTGTTCCTCCCCCGCCACCCCGACCGAACCGGCCGAGACGGCGGCGGCCAAAACAATGGAAGTCATCCTGACCGATATCTCCGACCAGATCCATCAATCGCAGACCATGGCGCCGTCGGATACGCCGGCCGATACCCCGACCCGGACCATTACACCGACCAACACCGTCATCCCCACCGTGGATTTGAACGCGACGACCCCCGAGGGCATCACGCCGGTCGGATCGCCGACCGGGCCCACCCCGACCACCGACCCGAATTCGCTCAAGACCCGCACCCTGGTGGGCAAGTGCAACGCCGCATTCTTCGTCGGCGACATCGGCCCGATTCAGGACGGATCGGATGTCAAGGCGAATTCGATCTTCACCAAGACCTGGGATGTGCGCAACATCGGATTTTGCACATGGGACCGGCGCTACCAGCTGAAATTCCGCTATCTGCAGCACATGAACGGACCGGATTTTATTGATTTCCCGGAGATCGTCCCGCCGAACAAGAACACCTGGCTTTCGGTGACGCTCACCGCGCCCGGGAGCGCCGGCATCCACGTCGGCCAGTGGTATATGTACGATGCCGGCGGCAGCCGCTTCGGCGTCGGCTCGGACGGCAACCAGCCGCTGATCGTGAAGATCAACGTGGTGCCGTAAGCATTAATTCCTTTCCGCAAGGTCGCAAAGGACGCAGAGACCCGGAAAATCTTTGCGTCCTTTTTTATTGAGTTACTCTGCGAACTTCGCGTCTCCCCGGTGAAGGATTTTCCGACGGGAAGGGTATAATCCGCACCGGGAGCGCACCGTGACCGCCGTAGAGGATATCAAAGCCCGGGTGGATGTTGTCGATCTGATCGGCGAAACCGTCCGGCTGCGCCGTTCGGGTAAAAACTACACCGGCTTCTGCCCCTTTCACGCCAACGTTCATACGCCGTCCTTTGCCGTCTTCCCGGAAAGCGGGACCTGGTGCTGCTTCGGCGCGTGTAACGAGGGCGGCGACATTTTCCGCTTCGTGATGAAAAAGGAAGGCTGCGATTTCCCGGAAGCGCTGCGGATACTCGCGCTTCGCGCCGGAATTGAATTGCATCCCCGGACGCAGGAAGATGTCCGGGTGGAGGAGGAGCACGCCCGCCTGCGGACCCTGCTCGAATTGGCGGCGACGTTTTTCCGCAGCACGCTGCTCAATTCCTCCGAGGGCGCGAAGGTGCTCGAGTATCTTCGCCACCGCGGGCTCTCAGACGCGACGCTGGAATCCTTCGGGGTCGGTTTGGCGCCGGCGGGTTGGGAGAACGGGATCGGCTTTTTCCGGTCGAAGGGCTACACCGATCCGGAACTGGTCGAGGCGGGTCTGGCGGTGGAATCCGATACCGGAGGGAAGCGCGACCGCTTCCGCAACCGGATCACAATCCCGATCCGCGATGCGTCCGGCAAGCTGTGCGGGTTTGGCGCGCGGATCGTCGACCCGAACGACCAGCCCAAATTCCTCAACTCGCCCCAGACGGCGCTCTTCGACAAAGGCCGGCTGCTCTACGGGCTTGATCGCGCCGCGCGCGCGATCCGCGCCGCAAACGAAGCGGTGATCGTCGAAGGGTATATGGACGTGATGGCCGCCCATCAAGCCGGTTTTGAAAATGTCATCTCGCCGATGGGGACCGCGCTGACCGAAGCCCAGCTGAGATTGTTGAAGCGCTACGCCAAGCGGATCGTCCTGGCCCTGGATCCGGATTCGGCCGGCAATGCGGCCACGATGCGCGGGCTGGAACTGGCGCGCGAAGCACTCGACCATGCCGGCGAGGTGGTGTTCGATGCGCGCGGCCTGGTGCGTTACGAGAGCCGCCTGCAGGCGGACGTGCGCGTGGCATCCCTGCCGGACGGGAAGGACCCGGACGAGGTCGTCCTGGAATCGCCGGAGGAATGGCGCCGGATCATCGCCGACGCGCCTCCGGTCGTCCTGCATGTGCTCCATACGCTGACGAAGGACCAGAACCTGAATGACCCAAAAATCAAAGCCATGATCGCCGCGCGCATGCTGCCGCTGATCGAGGACGTGGGCAACAAGGTCGAACGGGACGCCTACCGGCAGCAGGTGGCGCGGACTTTGCGGGTGGACGAGCGCTCGCTCACCGGTTCGGCGGCGCCGCAGCCGAAAGGGAGGCAACGCCGTGCGCCGGTGGAGCCCGAAGCGCCCAAAGGGAAGCGGCCGAGAGGCGCCATTCCCGAATCGTGCGATCTTGGCCTGCTGGCCCAGGCCCGGGATATGCTTTTCCGCATCGACCGTTTTTTCGGAGAGATGAAACTGGAAAGGATCGGCGCCGAGGATTTTAACGATCCGGCGAATTCAACCATCTTCGAACTTGTCCGCCAGTCCCTGCTTGAGGATGACCCGGATGCGTTTCTGGAAGCGCATATCGATGCTGGGCTGACGGAGGTGATGAAAGAAGCAAAGGAATCTTTCTTGAAGTATCATGGGCAGGAAGCCCCCACCTTCCAGGAAGTGCTCGAGGTGGCGCTCCGCCTGCGGCAAAGGACTCTGGGGCGGCAATTGGCGGATCTGCAGTTTCATCTTGCGGATATCCAGAATAATCCTCTACCCGAAAGCGATAAAGTGGGGGAAAATAGGGAGGCGTGGCAAACGGTCTTAAGCAAGAGCAATCAGCTTCATAATATGCAACTCAGCATTGAGACATACCTGAGAGATGGAGGGCAGAAATCCTGATGCGCGCCATTATTCCCCGATCTCCAGGCAACGAGGGTTCGTGATGCCGAAGCGTAAAACGGAAAAACCGCCGAAAGAGCTGGAGGAAGCGGACCCGGTGGAAGCCGACACGGAAGATACGGCCGGCGACGACGAGGTCGAGGTCGAAGATCAGACCTACGCCGAAGAGGACGCCGTTTCCGATACAAGCGAGGGGGAGGTCGGCGAGGAAGAACTGGATTCGCTCGAGGACGAAGGGCTGGGCGAGGAGCTCGAGGGCGAGGAACTCCTTGAAGGACTGGAACTGACCGACGATCCCGTCCGGATGTATCTGCGCGAGATCGGCCAGGTCAACCTGCTCAACCCGGACCAGGAAACCTGGCTGGCGGTTCAAATCCTTGCTCAGCGGCGCGTGGCGGCGGTCCGCGACCGGGTGACCGCCCTCCGCCCGGTCGGCGTGCGCCTGACCGGCGCCGGGCTTTTATATTTGGAGCTGTATCACGACCTGAGCGACGATTGGAAGCATTTGCGCGAGACCGTCAAGCGGCTCGGTCAGCCGATGCCCGATCTGGCGAAGCTGCTGCAGGAAGCCCGCGCGCTGCGCGCCTCGTGGCAGGAGGCCGGGCCGTCATACCTGCGCACATGGCTGGAGCGCGGGCCGTGGGGCCGGGACCCGGCCTGGAACAAAGTCGCGCGCAACGCCTTCGACGTTTTCGTGGTGCTGTACGCGCTGCCGACACCGACCCAATCCAAGCTCGCCGCCTATCTGCGCACCCGGAAGACGCCCCCACCCCGGCGCGCGTTCCAGCCCTGGCTGCCCTCCGCGGGGGTTCTCGAATCCGAATTGCACGCCGTGGAGGAGCGCAAGGTGGAGGCGCACAAGGCGCTGATCCGCGCGAATTTGCGGCTGGTGGTGAGCGTGGCCAAGCGTTATATCGGGCGCGGGATCGCCTTCCTGGACCTGGTGCAGGAGGGCAACCTCGGCCTGCTGCGCGCGGTGGAAAAATTCGACCCGATCCTGGGATTTAAATTCAGCACCTACGCCACCTGGTGGATCCGTCAGGCGATCAGCCGGGCGATCGCCGATCAGGCGCGGACGATCCGCATCCCCGTGCATATGGTGGAAACCATCAACCGCCTGACCCGCGCCCAGCGCCACCTGGTCCAGGAACTGGAGCGCGAGCCGACCAGCGAGGAGCTGGCGATCGAAATGGACCTGCTCGAGACGCCCGATACCGCCGAACTATTGCGCCTGCGCGCGGCGGCGGAGCCCCTGCCCGCCGCGCTGGAACTTAAGGTGCAGCGCGCGGTGGAACGCGTGGAACGGATCCTGCGGCTGGCGCAGGAACCGATGTCGCTCGAGACCCCGGTCGGCTCCGAGGAGAGCAGCATCCTGGGGGATTTCATCGAGGACGAAAACGTAGTCACCCCGCTGGATGCCGCCTCGCGCGAGCTGCTGCGCGACCAGATCCGCAATGCGCTTTTGTATCTGAATGAGCGCGAACGGCAGGTGCTCGAATTGCGGTTCGGCCTGCTGGACGGGCGGGACCACACGCTCGAGGAAGTCGGCCAGCGGCTGGGCGTGACGCGCGAACGGGTGCGCCAGATCGAGGCCAAGGCGCTGCGGAAGCTGCGCCATCCGCGCAGCAGCCGTTCCCTGCGGGATTATCTGGGATAGCTAGTGGACTGGTGGTCGAGTAGAACCATGCAGCTTAGCTGCATGGTTCGTATCGAGACCGCTGGAGGATCATTCGATAATAAGGTCTCGATACGTCTCGCA
>CAZYSF010000168.1:0-2511 GCA_964649635.1 uncultured Anaerolineales bacterium
GTTTTGAAACTGTTCTGCGGGCCAAAGTCGCCGGGGCCTGGAACCTGCACCAGGCCACCCAGCATTTGGGCCTCGATCTCATGGTGCTGTATTCTTCCGTCGCGGGGTTGCTGGGCTCACCAGGCCAGGCGAATCATTGCGCCGCAAATGCCTTCATGGACAGCCTGGCCCATATGAGACAAGGCAAAGGGTTGCCGTGCCTCAGCATCAACTGGGGCGCTTGGGCTGAGGCCGGAGCGGCCGTTGCGGAAGGGGCAAGCAGCCGCGCCGCTTTGAAAGGTGTGGGCCTGTTCTCCCCCGAGACCGGACTGCAACTTCTGGAGCGCCTCATCCGCACCGACAAAACGCAGGCGGTCGCTCTTTTGGTGGATTGGCGAAAATACATCCGCTACGCGTATCCCGATGGATCGCCGGTACCGCTTCTCGATGGCGTGGCGGCTCCAGGCCTGCCTGAAGCGAATGCACCGGCTCTAAGAAAAACGCCGACTCCGGGGCTGATGCTCAAAATCCAGTCGGCTCCGGCAACGCAGAAAGTGAAGATGTTGACGGCCTGCGTGCATCGCGAAGCCTTGCGCATTCTGGGACTGGACCCATCGGATACGCTCGATCTCGAAAAGCCGCTGAACGATCTCGGGCTGGATTCCCTGATGGCCGTGGAACTGCGCAATGCGTTAGGTCGCGCCGTGGAGCGTACACTTCCCGCGACGCTGCTCTTCGATTACCCATCGATCAACTCGGTCACAAATTACCTGGCCGGCGAGTTGAATCTCGGACCGGTTCAGCCGTCCTCACCCGCAGCCACCGGCGCAGGAGTTCCGGAATCCACGGAAGATTTGTTGCGCCGCATCGAAGCCATGCAGGATGACGACATTGATCGGCTTTTTTCACAGGAAACGCAGGACAGAAATTGATGAGCGATTTCAAGAGCCGCCTATCCAACCTTACAACCAAACAGCTTATTCTGCTCGCCGACAGTCTGAACACGCGCCTGGAGGAAGCCGGCAGGGCGGCTACCGAACCTCTGGCGGTTATCGGGCTGGGCTGCCGGTTTCCGGGGGGAGCTGACAGCCCTGATCTTTTCTGGGATCTGCTGGTGAACGGCCGACAAGGCATCCGCGAGGTGCCACCCGACCGATGGGATATTGACGCCTATTTTGACCCGAATCCCGACAAACCCGGTAAAATGAACACGCGCTGGGGCGGGTTCCTTGAAAACATCGATCAGTTCGATCCCGACTTTTTCGGGATTTCCCCACGCGAGGCGGACACCATGGATCCCCAGCAACGGTTGCTGCTGGAGGTGGCATGGGAGACCCTTGAACATGCAGGTCTGAACCCGCGCGATCTGGCCGGCAGCCCCACCGGGGTTTACGCCGGGATATGCAACGGCGACTATTTTCAACTGCTGATGCGTGAGGGGCCCGCGAACATTGATGCCTACATCGCCACAGGGAGCGCGCACAGCATCGCCTCGGGCCGCATTTCGTATATCCTCGCTCTCGAAGGGCCCAGCCTTTCGGTGGACACCGCCTGTTCGTCCTCGCTGATTGCCGTGCACCTCGCCTGTCAGAGCCTGCGGCTGAAAGAGTGCCGTCTTGCCCTGGCGGGGGGCGTCAATTCCATTCTGGCGCCCGAGACGACCATCGCCCTTTCCAAATCCCGCATGATGTCCCCCGATGGCTGCTGCAAAACGTTCGACAAGGCCGCCAACGGTTTTGTGCGGGGGGAAGGCTGCGGAATGGTGGCGTTGAAGCGGCTGTCCGACGCCGAGTCGGACGGGGACCACATCGTC
This sequence comes from uncultured Anaerolineales bacterium, assembly GCA_964649635.1. Classification (GTDB taxonomy): domain Bacteria; phylum Chloroflexota; class Anaerolineae; order Anaerolineales; family RBG-16-64-43; genus JAFGKK01. The sequence continues at coordinate 1,793 of CAZYSF010000168.1, forward strand.
GCCCTGATCCTTGGGTCTGCGGCCAACCAGGACGGACGCAGCAGCGGAATTACCGCACCGAACGGTCCCTCCCAGGCGTCCGTTATCCGAAAGGCGCTCCGCAACGCCGGTTTGGAGCCGGCGGCCATCGGCTATATCGAAGCTCACGGGACCGGCACCTCCCTCGGAGACCCGATTGAAATGGGTGCGCTGGCCGAAGTGTTTGGAGGGGACAGCGGCCGTTCGAACCCGCTCATGGTCGGCTCGGTCAAAACCAATATCGGGCACGGCGAATCGGCAGCCGGTATTGCGGGTCTGATCAAGCTCATTCTCGCGGTGAACAAAGGCGAAGTTCCCCCCCACCTTCACTTTGTTGATCCCAATCCCCAGGTCGACTGGAGCCGCCTGCCGGTCCGGATACCCGTCGCCCGCGAAGCCTGGCTGCAATCAGACGGCCGACGGATCGGCGGCGTCAGTTCCTTCGGTTTCAGCGGGACCAACGCGCACGTCATTGTCGGCGAGGCGCCCCGATCCGCCATGTCTCCTGCGACGGCAGGCAGCAACAACCGGTATCATTTGGTTGCCATTTCCGCCCGGGACGACAATGCGTTGCGTGAGCTCGCCGGCCGCCATGCCGATTTTCTGGGGCGGTTCCCGGAGACCACCGTGGCGGGGTTTTGCCGCACGATCACGGCAGGCCGTGCCCACCACCCCCGGCGTGCCGCATTTACAGCCCGGTC
>CAZYSF010000169.1:0-4799 GCA_964649635.1 uncultured Anaerolineales bacterium
CGCGATCGTGCCGGCGGGGATAACCGGCGCCGTGATCTCAACCGGAAGTGAAAACGGATCGACATATACCCGTATTTGGATTCCGCGCGCTTCGAGCAGCGTCCGGCCCACCGACCAATCCGGACAATCGGATTGCTGGATTTCGACTCTTAGTCCGAGGCGCTCCATTTCGCGCCGGATATAATCCGCCGCCGCCCGGTTGCCCGGCGACCCGATGTAGCGGGCGCCGATCCGGCCGGCCAGCTCCTGCACATGTTCCAATAACAAATTTGCATAATTCAGCATTCGACCTCCCGTCGTTTATCCCATCTTACAACCTTGGTGGGCTAATGGAGGGTTTGGGGGGGGAAGAAAGAAGATCTCGAGTAGCCGTGCGTGGTGTAGACACTCGCGGCATATCGAGACCTCATGCCTGAGTTGAAGTATAGGTATCGTTACGGGCTCGCTCCCCCCGCTCGCGAGTGCTTCGCATCGGAAGACCTCCGATGCTCATCGCTCGGGGGGCAGGCGCTTCGCCCTCCTCGACCGACTCGTAATAAAAGGAGGTAAAGGTGGTCGAGTAGCCCCGCACCGCTTCGCGGTGCGGGGCGTATCGAGACCAACAGCTTAGTAAAGAATAAGGTCTCGATACGCCGTGCATGGCATAGCCATGCACGGCTACTCGACCGGCTTTAAATGCATCATCCGTTGCAGTTGCTTGAGGATCCTGCCTGCGCGGGCTTCCTGTTCGGAGAGAGTCGAAAGCCAGTGATCCGCCGCCCAGAGGACGTCCTCTTCCGGGCGCGGCGTATCCAACACGCGGCGCATTTTTTTAACGGCGCCGCGTTCCAGCGCGCGCATGACCCGCAGGACAGCCATCGTACTGTACCCGGCGCGCAGGAGCATCCGGATCACCCGCAGCCGGCCGATTTCGCGCGGGCCGTACTCACGGTATCCGTTTTTCGGATTGCGCGGCACGCGCAGCAGCCCGTTGCGCTCCCAGCCGCGGATCGCATCCGGGGTCGAATCCACCGCCCGCGCGGCCTCGCGGATGGAGGCGGCAGCCGAAGGGCGGTCCGGAATTTTTCCGCGCACCCACTTCTCCAGATAATCGGCCGCAGCTTCCGCCTGGGCGCGTTCTTCCTTCACCAGTTGGATGTGGATTTTTGCCATCAGAACGGCCGGCGCGAGCTCCCGTGCGGCGGATGCGCGCACGAGCGCCAGCGCGGATCTGCGGATCCGGCCTCCCGGCCAGCCGCCGTGCATCGCCAGGCGCGCCAGACGCATCTGTTCCATGTGGAACCGGGTGTACTCGCGGTAATTATTGGCGGAGCGCGCTATGGGCGGGAGGAATCCCCACTCTTCGTACTTACGCACCGTGTTGGGGTGGACCCCGACTGCGTTGGCAATATCAGTTGTGCGGAATTGATTTTGCTTCTTCATAATATTTTGCCCGCAATGCTTGTCGTTCGTGGTTGACCTTTTTTACCACGGATTGCACGGCATTTTTCGGATTACACCGATAGGTTCAAGGAATAACCAAAGATAAAATCCGTGAAATCTGCGCTTCATCCGTGTAATCCTATGACTTGACTTATGAACATAATATTCATATAATATGAACCTATGGTTCACAATAATCCTGATAATTTCGAATTAATCATCCCCGATCTCGAAAACGAAGATTCAGTCACCCGCACCTTTCGGCGGTTGGATCCGGAACGGCGCCAGGCGGTACTGGACGCGCTTTTCGAGGAAGCGGCGGAAAAAGGGCCCGCCCGCCTTAATATCAAACAGGTGGCCGAGCGTTCCGGCGCCTCGATCGGCTCGCTCTACCAGTATTTCGGGAGCCGGGAAAACCTTCTCCGTTTCATGGTGAAGATCGCGGTCGGCTCGATGACCGAACTGTTCCGAGTCAGCATGATCTCGCTTCGAAATCTGCCTTTCCGGGAAGCCCTGCGGTACTACCTCGTAGAAGGGGTCCGGTACTCGCAATCGCAGAAATCGTTGACGAGGTTCCTGACCCTTTCAGCCTATCAAGGGGATGAAGAGATCGGGAAAACCGTCGTCCAACCGATCGCCGTGGTGATGCGTGAGACGGTGCGCGATCTGCTGAAGGCGGGCGTGGCCCGCGGGGAACTCCGGCCCGATATCGATCTGGAAGCGGCTTCCCGCGCGGTGAATGTGTTGATCATCGGGCTGGGGGACAGCCAGCTCGCGCCGCACCTGAATACCTATTTCCAGGTTTCCGACAAGGAGATCTCCTTCGAACGCACGCTCGACGCCGGGCTGGACATGATCCTGCGCGGGCTGGCCGCGGAAGAATCCAAATGAACGCGTTCCGTATTGCCCGCAAGACCCTGATTGAATACCTGCGGGAGCCCCAGCTCTTCCTGTTCATCCTCAGCGGCCCGCCGCTCTTGGTCATGCTCTGGTACGTCATCTTCCTGCCGGCCAAGGACCGCCTGGGCGACTATCTGAAAATCCAGGTGGTCAACCGGGATTCCGGCGCGGAAGGATCCGCGCTGGTGGACATGCTGCGCGCGATCGAGTTCGAGGGCAAGCCCGCGCTGGATGTGAAGATCATCGAAAGCGAAGCCCAGGGGTTTATTTCCCTGCGCGAGGCGAAGGCGGGATTGATGCTGGTCATTCCCTCCGGATTCACCCGCTCGCTGGAGGCCGCCCGGTCGGGAGAAGCCGGAACCCCGGCGGCGGAAATCGAATACGTGGGCGACACCGCCGGCTTCAACTATGTCTTCGCCAAGGGATACATCGACCCGTATATCCGCGGATACATACAAATGCAATCCGGGCTGGGTCCGCCCGTGTACGGCAATTACGAATTCCTGCCCGGCACGGGGACGAGCTCGGATTTCGACGCCGCCATCCCGGGGCTGCTCGTCTTCAGCCTTTTATTCCTGATCATCTCCAGCGCGTCATCGCTGGTGCAGGAGGAGATGCATCACACGCTCACCCGCTTCCGCCTGGCGCGGGTCAGCGGCTTCGACCTGGTGGCGGGGGTGAGCCTGGCGCAGATGGTCCTGGCAGTGCTGGAAGTCACGATCGGGTTCCTGACCGCCGTCCTGCTCGGGTACGGGCGCGGGACCGACCTGCTTCAGCCGGCGCGGATCCTGCTCCTGCTCGGGGTATCGGTCCTCTTCGCGGTTCCGGTCGTCGGGCTGGGGATGATCACCGCCGCCTTCTCGCGCAACGACGGGGATGCCGCATCCCTCGGTTCGATCATCCTGGTGCCGATGGTGTTCCTCTCGGGAATCCTGTTCCCGATGCCGGCCGTGCCGCTCTTCACGATCGGCACCCGCATCGTAGGATTGTACGATCTGATGCCGTCCACACTTGCCTCGGAAGCCATCCGCAAAGCGGTCACCCTGGGCGATCCATCCGCGCTCGTCTATCCGGTGGCCGGTCTCCTGCTGCAGACCGTGATCATCGTCTGGATCGGCGCCGTGCTGTTTCAAAAGCGGAAATTGCGGGCATAGGAAAGGCGGTCGATATGTCCCGGGCGGAGATCCGCCCGAGACGTATCGAGACATCGTCATTCCCGCGTGTTCGTAGCCTGCCCTCGCGGGAGCGCGCAGGTTCGATGTTGCTTTTTGAATCTGCGCGAACGCGAAGCGAGGGCGGGAATCCAGGGACTTGCAGGAGTGGATGCCCGCTTGGTACACGCGGGCATGACGATCACTTGGGCAGCCCCTACTCGACCAGTAATAGAAAAAGGTGGTCGAGTAGTCCCGCACGAACTTTCGGGCGGGACGTATCGAGACCACCGGTTATTACCATATATCGAGGTCTCGATACACCCCGCATGGCTGCGCCATGCGGGGCTACTCGACCGACTCTCAAGTAAAAGGAATCACCATGACCGAAATCGTTCTTCAAACCACCAACCTCTCCAAACGCTTTGGCGCCATCGAAGCCGTGAAGAACCTCAGCCTGGAAATCCGCGCCGGTGAGATCTTCGGCTTCCTTGGCCCTAACGGCGCCGGCAAGACCACCTCGATCAACATGATTTGCGGGCTTATGGCGCCGGATTCGGGCGAAGTGCTCATTCACGGTAAATCCATCCATCTCGACGGCGGGATGACCCGGAAGGTCGGGGTTTGCCCGCAGGAGATCATCCTGTGGGAGCGGCTGACCTGCTTCGAGCAGCTGCAGTTCATCGGCGAGATGTACGGTCTTCCGGCCGCAACCGCGCGGAGCAGAGCGGAGGACCTTCTGAAGGAGATGGCCCTCGCGGAAAAACGGAACGCGCAGGCACGCACGCTTTCCGGCGGGCTGCAGCGCCGCCTGAATCTGATCATGGCCCTGGTCCACGATCCGGAGATCGTCATCCTCGACGAACCGGAAGCCGGGCTGGATCCGCAAAGCCGGGTACGGGTGCGTCAGTACATCCAGTCGCTCGCCCGCCGCAAGACCGTGATCCTCACCACCCATAATATGGATGAGGCCGACCGGGTGGCCGACCGGATCGCGATCATCGATCACGGCGAGCTGCTGCGGATGGGTACGCCGGCCGAGCTAAAACGCACGATCGGCGAGGGCGATGTGGTCGAAATCCGGCTGGAGGGGGAAGCGGCGCAGCGGGAAAGCGCGCGCGCGGCCGTGAAGGCGATCGATCCGCAGGCGGATGTCCGGCTGGAGAACGATCTGCTGATGGTCCGAATGCTGAACGCGGTGGGCCGGCTGTCTGAATGGATGGATGCGATCCGCCGCGCCGGCGCGCACGCCGGGGAAATGCGCATCCGCGAAAACACGCTCGAGGATGTGTTCCTCCAGCTCACCGGGCGGAGGCTGCGCGAATG
>CAZYSF010000170.1:0-8561 GCA_964649635.1 uncultured Anaerolineales bacterium
CGAACGGATCCGCGACGAGGTGTTCCGGATTCTTTCCGGCCGGAAAGTCGCCGCGGCGATCCACTCCCTGGCGTCGCTCGGCCTGCTGCGGGTGATCCTGCCGGAAACGGCAGGCTTGGCCGGAGGCCAGCCCGGCGGGCCGGACGGCAATGGCGTATGGGAGCATACGCTGGCGGCGCTGGAAAAGCTCGAGATAGTGTGCGACACCCTGGCGCGCGAACCCGGCGCCGGACGCGCAGGCGATCCGGCAATGGGCCTGGCGCGCGCGCGGCTCGGCCGCTTTCAGGCCTCCCTCGCCGAGCACCTGGCCCGCCCCCTGAACGATGAACGGCCGTTGCGCGGGCTGCTCTTTCTGGCAGCCATCCTGCACGACGCCGCCAAGCCGGAGACGCGCAGCATCAATGCGCAAGGCGAAGTCCACTTCCTAGGCCACGAACAGCTGGGCGCGGACTGGGCGCTCCACCGCGCCACCGCGCTCCGGTTCTCCAATGACGAAGCGGATTTCATATCCAAGATCGTCCGCAATCACATGCGGCCGCTGCTTCTGCAATCCAGCCCTCCGGTTACGCGGCGGGCGGTCTTCCGATTCTTCCGCGCCACCGGCCCCTGCGGAGTCGCCGTAAGCCTGTTTTTCCTGGCGGATACGCTGGCCAACCTCGCGGCGGAAACGGGAGCGGATAAATGGCAGGCCGCCGTGGAAACGGCTTATTCCCTGCTCGAGGGGTATTTCGAACGCCCCGAGGAGATGATCCGCCCGACGCCGCTGCTGACGGGGGATGACCTGATCCGGGATTTTCGCCTCTCTCCCGGACCGCAGATCGGCGAGTTGCTCGATGCGCTGCGGGAGGCGCAGGCCGCGGGAGAAGTCGGGAGCCGCGAGGATGCGGTCGCGCTCGTCGAACGGGGTTTGGGGCGGAAATAGCATCCACGAAAAACACGAAGGAAAACCTGAAGGACACCAAGTTAATAATTATGATCGTCATGTCCACGCCTGCCCCTCATCCGGCGTCCGGCCACCTTCTCCCAGCGCTTTACGGTAAAAAACAATAAACCCAATGCGGGTGTTTTGAGTCGCTGCCAGGGAAGCGCTGGGAGAACATGTCCCGGAGCGTAGCGACGGGAGGCAGGGAAGAGGGAGGATTTCCATGCATCTTCTGGATTCCCGCTAAAAACGCGCGGGAATGACGAACTCATGCTCTTCCGGTTTCCCTTCGTGCCCTTCGTGGAATTTTTTCCCTTCGTGTGCTTCCGACTTTCCTTCGTGCCCTTCGTGGATTCGTGGAGTGGAATCAAAAATCCCCCGCCGAGACAGCGGGGGATTATTTGTTTCTATCCAACTTCCGCGATTATTTTCGGCCGCCGCGGCCGGTACGCTTTCGTCCCTGCGTGGCACGCTTCACGGGCGCTTTCTTTACCGGCGCAGTTACAAAACTGCGGCCCGACTCCGCCTCCGACCGCCGGACGGCGGCCAGGTTGATCAGCGCCGCCCCCCCCGCCAGCAATCCCCCTAAAACCGCCAGCGAAAGGATCAGCAGCATGGACAGCAGCCCGAAGAAGGCGGTGTTCATTTCCGGAAGAGTCCAGCGGACCACCGTCCCGTTTACGACAAAATGCGCTGCCACAAACAGCGACAGGATCGCCATGAACACGCCGGCCAGGGCAAGCGTGTTTTCCGCGATGGATTCGACCCCTTCCGAAAAGAAGTGCTTCCAATATGCATTTACCAGCCAGGCGACGAGGAACCCTGCCGCCGAGGAGGCGAGGATCGCGAGGATCAATCCTGATTCAGAATTCACGTGGCTGAGGGAGAAGGTCTGTCGGAACAAGAGCATATAGACCGCGGTGAACACGATTCCGTAAAGCAGGAACAGGAAAATCCGGTCGAGGAGTTTCCGCCCGCGGTATTTCCACACGAAATAAACCGCGAGAGCGGCCGGGATGAGCATGAGAAACACGCGTCCCATGATTTCCCCGCCGAGCCGGTTTTCCCGGGCGCGTTCGATGCCGGCCTGGAACTTTAACACCGGGTCCTTCTCCTCTTTGTTCAAGCTCGCGCTCGTGCCGATCATGAGGGTGTACCGGTTGTACAGCGCTTCCTGTTGATTTTCAGTCGCATCCGGAAGCGCGGTCAGGACTTCATACGGCAGGGTGAGCATCCAGGTGAGGACCCGGCCCTGGGCGCTGGCCGGGATCGACACGCCCAGCATAACGGCCGCGGTGGGCGCCACATCGACCATCTGCATGTTGCCGAAATACCCGGGCCAGACCCCCGCCCCGACCAGGATGAACGGTTCGACCAGGTTCGCCGCTTCGGGTCCGCCGTGTCCGAACGAATCCAGATGCCCGTGATCGCTGACGATCATCAGCGTCTCTTTGGTGAAATCCATCTTGGCGGCGAGCTGCTTGATCATGCCGTCGACCCGGGTCGCGGCTTCGTTCCATTCGACGCTGTTCGTGCCGCCTAGGGTGTCGCCGGCGTCGTCGACTTGGCAGAAGTGCACGAGTATGAGCGACTGGCCGCCGGCCTTCACCCATTCGAGGGCTTTGGGGAGGATTTCCTCGTCCCCCGCCCGGTTGCAGTCCTCGGTGTAGAAAGACTCGCTCACATCCGGAAGCGGGACCAGTTTTTCAAAGGTGTGGTGCGCCGCGATGACCGTTCTACCGCCCGCGCGGTGCACGGCGGTGAACAGGTTATCCTGCGTGAAGTAGGGAATTTTTTCGTAATCCAGGTTGAGGGCGGGCCCGTCGTTGATATCCGGCCAGGCGCCGACCAGCAGCGTGGAATACCCCGCCTGGGAATAGGACGGCGGCCGGCTGTGCATGGTCGCCCATGCGCCTTTGCCGCGCAGGGTTTGCAGGTAGGGCATGAGTTGCGCATCCTGCGAAGTTTTTTCGGTCAGGCCATCCACCAGGACGATGATCATCCGCTGCGAGACGGCGTGCTCGAGCGGTTCCTGGACGGCTGGCGGCTGCGCGCGCAGCGGCGACCGGTACGCATACGTGGAGTCCATCAATTGCAGCGCCCAAACGACCGCCAAGGCGCCTGCGGCGGTAAAAATACATCCTGCGATAAAGAACCGGGAACGCAAGAAACTGGGTATCGTCATGCCTTCTTCTCCCAAGGATTGGATGTTATATTGCGGCGTTTTTCGCCAGGCATTTATGATAACAGGTTTATCGGTCTCTGTGAATTAATCCCGGAGGAGGCCGGGATGGGCATTGGGTATTTGGAGGATCGGGCAAACCTTCCCGGAGGTGTTAAAAAAAAGCGCCAGCCGAGGGGGGCGGCCGGCGCCTGGTCGTAGGGGAAACCCCCCGTACCAGACTATAGTATACCAAAATTTTAAAAAGAATCCATACCCTGCAAGGTCTCTTTTAGTCCCGGTTTTATGGCGAGGTGCCCCCGACGAGGTTCGAACTCGTGTTTTGGCCTTGAGAGGGCCACGTCCTAGGCCGCTAGACAACGGGGGCTTGATCGGGCTGCATTTTAGCATCCCGTTCCCCGCCGGTCAAATCACATTTAAATGGAAAATACGGAAAGGCCGATTGAATGCCGGGACGGGGAAATCCTTGCTTTTTTCAATCCCTTTTCTGTTGGGAAACCGGCACACGAAATTCAAGGGAAAAGGCGTCATCCGCTGAGAAAAAATAAAAACCTTAGCGGAAATACCGGTTTCTTCAATCCGCGGGCTTCCGGCACTTGGCGATTTATCTCAAAATAGCAGTCGGGAGTCTTCACTATTCGTAGAAATCCTCGCGCGGCGGACGGCGGAATGCATCTGGACAAATGGCCTGGTCGAGCGACCGGATCGCCGCGCTTTTTCATATACCTGCACTCCCTGAGGCGCGGATCTTTCCCTCTTTTTTACGGAAAATCCTCCGGATAAGGATGATATTTATATCAATTCCTTCGTTTCAGGTGCTTCCGTTTGACCTTCCCGGAACCTTGCGGGTATAATCCGCTGTCAAGTTACCGGGGATACTGCGGGATCACCAACATTCGCAAGGATCGGAAAACGGTATGGCCCTCCAGGGCAACCTGCGCGATTTCAGCGTCACCAAACTGCTGAACCTGATTCATATTGCCAAGAAAAGCGGCACCCTCACCATCCAGGGCCCGAACGAATTGGCGAGTCTCGCATTCCTGGATGGGAAACTGATTTACGGTCAGCGCGGGGACGAAGGCGGGCGCCTGATTTCGATCCTCCGCTACAACCACCTGCTGACGGAAGAGCAGGCCGCCACCCTGCAAACCCGGCCGGAAGCCGCTAACGATAAGGAGCTGGGACTGCTGCTGATCCACGCCAATTACCTGACCCAGCAGGCGATCCTGCAATCCCTGCACAAGTACCTCAACGACCTGGTCTTCCGGCTGTTCACCTGGAATGAGGGGATCTTCCAGTTCTACCTTGGCATCCTGCCGCCCGACGACCGCATCACCGTGCGCATCGACCTGGAGAACCTGATCATGGAAGGCGCGCGCCGGATGCGGGAATTCGAACAGTTGCAGGAGGAAATTCCCAATCTGGATTTCGCGCTCAAATTCACCGACCGCCCGGACGCGCGGCTGCGCAACATCAACCTGAGCGTCGAAGAGTGGCGGGTGGTGTCTTACATCTCGCCCAAAAATACGATGCGCCAGATCGCGCGCGCCAACCGGTTGAGCGAGATCGAACTGCGCCGGATAGTTTACGGGCTTATACAGGCCGGCGTTGTGGAGATCCTCCTGCCCGAGGGCTTGCCGCCGCCGCCTTCGCTGGCCAAGATCCAGCCCATGCCCAAGACTCCCGAGCAGGCCGGGTTGATCAAACGCCTGGCCGATCGAATCCGCTCGTTATAAGGAGCGCTTGCCAACATGCAGACAGTTAAGATGGTGGTCACCGGACCGTTCAACTCAGGCAAAACCGCGTTCATCCGTTCGATCAGCGAGATCGAAGTCGTATCGACCGAACGGAAAATCTCCTTGGAAGTGGAGAAGGTAAAGGAGACGACGACGGTGGCCATGGATTTCGGACGGATCACGGTCGACGACGACCTGGTCCTGTACCTGTTCGGCACCCCCGGGCAGAAGCGGTTTGACTTCATGTGGGAGATCCTCTCCGAGGGCATGCTTGGGTTCGTCGTCATCGTCGACAGCTCGCGGCCGGAGACGTTCCGGGAAGCACGCTTCATCCTGGATACCTTCCGCGCGTACGCCCCCACCCCGTATGTGGTGGCCGCCAACAAACAGGACGTTCCCGAAGCCTGGCCGGTGGACGACCTGCGGATCGCCCTTAAACTCGATCCAAGCGTTAGGTGCATCCCATGCGTCGCCAACGACAAAGAAATGGTCAAGACCATCCTCTTGGAGCTCCTCAGCGGCATCCTTCAGGAAATCGAATCCGGCGACAAATCCTGATCCCTTGAAAAACCGATCCGGATCCAGAACGGGAGCCGCTCACAAACCCATGGACATCGCCGCATCGTGGCCAGTACCGCCGCAAGCCCTGCCGGATATCTACCCCGCGAAAATCGGGGATCTGATGATGTCCGCCTACGGGGAGGTCCTTGGCAGGCAGAAATTCACGCTGGTCCTGCAACAGGCGGGATTGGAAATCTCCGGGAACACCGTGCCGGACCTGCCGTTTGGCACACCGGCCAGGATCTACCAGGCGTTGGAGGAGATTTACGGCGAACAAACCACCCGCGGGATCTGCCTGCGCTCCGGACGGGTGATGTTCCGGCGCGGATTGCAGGCCTTTTCAGGGATCCTCGGGCTATCCCACCGCGGATTCCGGCTGCTTCCACCCGCCCAGAAAGTCCTGCGCGGAATGGACTTGCTGGCCTGGACACTGAACCATTACAGCGATCAAAGGGTGCGGGTCGAAAAACACGGGCATGAAGTCCTATTGATCAATGAACGGTGCCCCCACTGCTGGGAGATCACACGTTCGTCAGCTTGCTGCCAGGTGCCGGTCGGCGCGCTCCAGGAAGGTCTGGCATGGGCCTGCAGCGCGAGGCAGTATACGGTCGAGGAAATCACCTGCCGCGCCAAAGGCGATCCAAGCTGCACCTTTCGAGTCAGAAGCAAATCATCGGACTGAGTCCCCCTTTATATATATCAATCGACGTTACCTTTGGAATCGTCATGCCCGCGTGGGCGTAGCGGGTATCCAGCGGCTTGTTTTCTTAACCCGTAAGGTTATGTCTGGGTTCCTCATGGATCCGCGCGTAATACATGCGGGGATGACAATCAACCTCGCACGCCGGGATGACGATCATTCCCATTGCCGCCATCTTCGCAATGATAGCGCAAGGATTCCCGGGATCCATACCTTTGGTCCGGGCGCCATCCGCTCCCGGATGCAGTAAAATCAATGCGCCGGAAGCAAGCGTCAAGGAGGTTGCATGGGAAAGCGAAGGATCCTGGTTGTGGAAGACGATCCGGATATCGGCAACATGCTCCAGACGTATTTCGAATCCCAGGGATTCGAAATCTCGGTCGCCGTGCGCGGCCAGGAGGCGCTTTCCCTCACCCGCCACACCCTCCCGCATTTGATCGTGCTCGATATCATGCTGCCGGATATGGATGGGTACGAGGTCTGCCGTCAGCTGCGTTCCTCCTCCCGCACCGGGCATATTCCCATTCTGTTCCTCACCCAGCGCGACGAACGCCGCGACCGGATCGCCGGGTTGGAGCTCGGGGCGGATGATTACATCACCAAGCCTTTCGACATCGAAGAACTGCGCTTGCGGGTGGTGAACGCGATGTCCCGCGCGGAGCAGGAAAGCCTGACCGATCCGTGCACGGGCCTGCCCACCAGCCGCCAGATCCAAACCCGCCTGGAGGAGATCCTCCCCCGCAAAGGTTGGTCGATGCTTAACTGCCGGCTGATGAATTTCGACTCTTACCGGTCCGCCTTCGGAGATATCGCGAGCGACGACTTCCTGAGATTTGCGTCGGATCTGATCCTGCAAACGGTGGACGAGCTGGGTGCGCCGGATGATTTCATCGGATATTCCGGGGGCGACAGTTTCATCATTGTGACCGAGGAGGCGCGCGCCGGTTCGCTCGAAGCCCAGCTGAAGAGCCGGTTTAAACAATCCATCCCCGGCAAGTATTCCTATGTGGACCAGCAGAGGGGATACCTGACGGTGCGAAACGCGACCGGCGCGGAAATCCGCATGCCGCTCGTCAGCCTGGCGGTTGCCACAGTCCATTCCTCACAGCATAATTTCAAAGATATCCGCCAGATAACGGAACTGGCCGCGTCGGCCGGCCAGACCGGCCCATAGCGCCGACGCCACCCCTCCTATGCCCACTCCCGGCCAGCTCCTTCCCATCGGCCTTTTTCTCCTCTTCCTCGGAGGAGCCTTCTGGCTCGGCACGATCCTTGTCCACCGCCGGATCGCCCGAAGGCGGATAGCGTCCCCCCCGGCCGGTGCACAGGAGGCGCCCGTCCCGGAAGCCCGGATGGTGGTCACCTCCGGCGGCCGGATGATCCATGCCGACGATCAGATGCGGCGCTGGTTCGCGCTGCCCGGAGTGGTTTTATCCCTGGAAAGCCTGACCTCAGCCGCGTATCCCGCGGGCGATATCTGGCAGCTGGCTTCGCGCGAAGGCCGTGCGGTCGTCCGCATCCGGAAACAGCTGTATCATGTTTCTTCCCGTATTCTCGGCTCGAACGGACGGACCGAAATGGAAATCCGGTTCCGCCCGCTGCCGATCACATCCCAGTTCGCCGCGCCGGCCGCTTCCGGAACCGCACCCAATTTCTTCCATTCGGTTTTCTCGGAGCTTGAACTCCCGAAGTCCGCGCATGCGATCCTCGTCCATTTGCTTCCGCTTTCGGGCGCCGATTGGGGCATGATCACGATCTGGGATCCGATCCGCCATAAGCTGATCCCCAGGAGTTCCCTGGCCGGGACATCGCTTGATCCGTCCATCCGGCTGCCCCATTCGGGCATCTGTCTCGGCGAGGGGCCGTCGGGATTGCTGGCGCGGGAGCGGCGGCCGCTGCGAATCCCGGACCTCGGAAAATACCCCGGCCTGCAGCAAGCCTCCGCGGCCGGAACGGCATCCTTCCGGTCCTTCCTCGGATTTCCACTCGAGATCTCCGGCGAGATGCTGGGCACGATCGAGTTTTTCGCGGTGCAACCCTCGGCCTTTCCGGAGGAAGCCCTCCACCGGCTTGCCCCGGCCGTCGGGACGGCCGCGCTGGCGCTGCAGAATTCACTGGTCCATGAAAACGAGGTGCGCCGCGAGTCGGAAGCGAATACGCTGGCGGAAATCTCCCGGACCGCCAACCAGCTTTCCGAACCGGATGCATTTTTCCGCCAGCTGGTCCAGGTGCTTTCACCCTCCATCGGCGCCGAAATCTTCGGCTTCCTGCTGTTCACCGAATCCGCCCGGACACTGGAACCGCGCAATCCGTTTCAAGGGATTCCGGAACACCTCCTGCCGCTGATGCGGATCGCGCTTCCGGCCGGAAGCGCGGTGCGGCTCCGCTGGCAGACGATGGAGCCGGCGGCCGCCAGCGGGACCGACACGCTTCCGTTGTTGCGCGAATTGGGATTGCCGC
>CAZYSF010000171.1:0-1894 GCA_964649635.1 uncultured Anaerolineales bacterium
TGCGCGCTGATCTGATCGAGATGATCCGGGTGATCATCGGCTGCGTCCTGGTCAGCACCGTGCTTCTTCTGACCTTCGGACGGGTGGCGGATCTGCTCGGAAGGGTGCGGATGTACAACCTGCGCCAGACCGGGATGGTTATCAGCCTGGCGCTCTCCCTGGCCGTGGCCGCCGGCAGCCTGCCGCGCGACGTGAGGATGGAGATTTTTATCGGCACCAATGTCACGCTCGGCTCGCAGGTCATGCAGAATTTTGTTGTCGGAATCCGCAATGCGTTCCTGTTCTCGATTCTGCTATGCCTGATCGCCGCGGCCCTTTCGTTTGCCCGTGGAAAAGAAAACCGGAACGCCGTCACAGCGCGGGAAGACCGTCCGCGATAAAGGAGCCTCCTGATGAATGAAAATCCTTTGCTCCAAATGGAAACCTTCGGCCAGAGCCTGTGGATGGATTTCCTGCGCCGGAGCATGTTGAAAACCGGCGAACTGGAACGGCTGATCGCCGGGGACGGGGTCTCGGGGATCACGTCCAATCCGTCGATCTTCGACAAGGCGATCGCCGGCAGCCACGATTACGACGAATCGATCCGGCGCCTCGCGCTCGCGGGCCGGACCGAGGCGGAGATCTACCAGACTCTGACACAGGACGATATCCGCGGGGCGGCGGATAGCTTCCGCGGCGTTTATGAAAAAACCGCCGGCGGCGACGGGTTTGTCAGCCTGGAAGTCTCACCGCACCTGGCGCACGACACCGAAGGAACAGTTGCCGAAGCGCGGCGCCTGTGGGCGGCGGTGGAACGCCCCAACCTGATGATCAAGGTCCCGGCCACCCGCGAAGGCCTGCCCGCCATCCGCCGCCTGATCGGGGAGGGGATCAACGTCAACATCACGCTGCTGTTCGGACTGCCGCGCTACCGCGAGGTGACGGAGGCCTTCATCGGCGGGTTGGAGGATCTCGCGGCGCAGAATAAACCGCTGGACCGGATTGCCTCGGTCGCCAGCTTCTTCCTGAGCCGGATCGATGTGCTCCTGGACCCGGATCTGGAAAAAATCATCGCCGGAGAAGGCGAACAGGCCGAACTGGCCGCCGCGGTACACGGGCAGGCGGCGATCGCCAGCGCCAAGATCGCGTATTCGATGTACCGTGCCATCTTCGGCGCCGAACGGTTCCGGGCGCTGGCCGCGCGCGGCGCGCGGCCCCAACGCCTGTTGTGGGCCAGCACCAGCACCAAGAATCCCGCCTACCCCGATGTCAAATACGTCGAACCGCTGATCGGCCCGCAGACGATCAACACCCTGCCGCTCGAAACGATCGCCGCCTACCGCGATCACGGCCGGCCGGCCGACCGCCTGGCCGAAGCGCTGGATGAAGCCAAATCGGCCCTGGGAGGCTTGGCGCGACTGGGGTTCGATATCGACAGGATCACCCAAACGCTGGAAGACGATGGAGTCGACAAATTCAACAAGGCCTTCGACCGGCTGATGGAGACCATCCGTGCGGCGCGGGCCGCCGCGCTGCGCGAGCCGGTGGACCGCCAGGCGCTCGGCCTGGGCGGTTTGGATGCTGGATTTCAGGAGCAAATTAAGGCAATGGAGGACCGGCGCTTCGCCCTGCGGCTTTGGGACAAGGATCCGGGTCTGTGGAAGGAGGAGCCCGAGGCGCAGAAGATCATCCGCAATTCGCTCGGCTGGCTGCACGTGGCCGAAAAAATGTTGGAGAACCTCGACGACCTTTCCCGGTTTGTTTCCGAGGTCAAGGCGGCCGGCTTCCGGCGCGTGGTCCATATGGGCATGGGCGGAAGCAGCATGGCCCCTGAAGTCTTCCGCAAGGTCTTTGGGGTGAAAGACGGTTTTTGCGATCTGGCGGTTCTGGACAGCACCGACCCTGCGGCGGTTCT
>CAZYSF010000172.1:0-3179 GCA_964649635.1 uncultured Anaerolineales bacterium
GGCCGTCACTTCGGGCGCAAACTGCGCGATTTGTTTTTCCAGGATATCGGTGATGGTGCGGGTGCTGTCGGTCATGCGGGAATCCTCAGGCGGTCAATCCGGTGACGGTGGCGCCGTCGAGCTTGCGCAGGACGGCGATGACGAGCTTCAGGGCGGCGTCGTAATCATCGCGGTGGATGATGCCGCTGTGCGAATGGATGTGGCGGGCGGGAACGGCGAGGACCACGGTCGGGACGCCGGTCTTGTGCAGGTGGATCGCCGCGCCGTCGGTCGCGCCGCCCTCGAGCGCCGAAGTCTGCAGCGGCAGTGAGAGTTCGCGGGCGGTGTCCATCACCAGGTCGCGCAGCCGCAGGTTGGGGATCATGCGCGCGTCGAACAGCACCACCGTCGGCCCCTTGCCGAGTTTGACGGCGGACTGGTCCTCGGTGATTCCCGGCACGTCGCCGGCGATGTCGGATTCGAGCACGATCGCGGCGTCCGGGTTGACCGCTTCGACGCTGGTGGTCGCGCCGCGCACGCCGACTTCCTCCATCACGGTGGCCACGCCGCACACCGTGTTCGGGTGGCTCTCGGTTTTCAACGCTTCCAAAGTCTGGATCATCAGCGCCACGCCGACCCGGTCGTCGAACGCCTTGCTCAGGTAGGTCTTCCCGCCGGCCAGAACCGAGAAGCGGGCCTGGGGAACGACCGGATCCCCGAGCCGGACCCCGGCCTGCTCGACTTCCTCCTTGGAGGTCGCGCCGATGTCGATGTACATTTCCTTCTTCTGCACGATCTTATCGCGCTCATCGGCCGGCATCAGGTGGGGCGGCTTGGCGCCGATCACGCCCTCCACAATCCCCTTGGAAGTCATGACCGAGACGCGCTGCCCTAAGAGGACCTGGTCGAACCATCCGCCCAGGGGGATGAATTTGAGAAATCCTTCCTTGGTGATCAGCTTGACCATGAATCCGATCTCGTCCATGTGCCCGGCGATCATCACGGTCGGGGTTTTGGACGTACCCGCCTTGCGGCAGATCAGGCTGCCGATCCGGTCCTTCTCGAGCGTGCCGAGCCCGGCCAGGCGCTTTTCCACCACGGCGCGGATTTCCATCTCGTGCCCCGAAACGCCGTTGGCTTCGGTCAGTTCTTTTAAAAGAAGAGCGGTATTGTCCATAGGGGAATTCTCCGGGAATTCGGGAATAATAACGGAACGGGGGGGATTTGTCTAGCAAAACGGCAATCGGCCGGGGGAATTTCCACGATTCCTCCGGAGCACGCCGAACGCATCGGCCGGCGGAGGAGATGAAGCGGATGGTCTTTTTTATGTTAGACGCCAATCTGAGTTCGGCACAACTCCAGGAACCGGTAATCCGCTTGATACCACTCCTTCAGGTTGCGCACTGCTTCCTCATCCAGGCGGGTATCCAGTTTCGGGGGATTCCGATGCGCGGACAGATCGTCGGATGGAAGGGACAACCGGGAATAAAGTCCGAGCTTGGTTTTCAGGAGTTCAAAATCCTCCCCGAGGTTCTCCTGCCGTCCGATGAAAAGGATGCCCGGCCTGCGGCCGAGGAAATAGTCTTCGTTTTCAAACCAGTACCAGAAAGAATCGCGGACGTGTTGGATGCTTCGCATCGCCTTTTCCGCCGCGTCTTTTGTCCCGCGGGCACCCGCCGAGAGTCCCAGCGCCAGCTCGTTCGGGGTATGGAAAAATCGGAATGCATCGGTTTCCTCCGTGGTCCAGGGTGAGAAGATCCGCGGCCGGCCCCGGCGCTGGCGGGAATAAAATCCGCTGATAAACCGGGAGACCGGATCCCGCAGGAAGAAGAATACAAGTTCGTGTTCGGGGATGTCGCGCAGCCGGATGCGGTGGGGATGCAAAAAAACTACATACCGGTGGGTGACCGGCTGTTTTCGAAGCGCGTGTTTCAGCGCCGTGCCTCCGGTCTTCCCGATATGGAGCATGTGGACGAATTGTTTTCCCTGCAGACGGTAAATCATCCTGCGGAAGGAGGTTGGGAGTGACGGAGGACTTTCGCACGCATGGTTATCCATACTGTGAGCCAACTCCGGACCGGGCACGGCAGCGGGATCGTGATCTGGGGAAAAAAACCGGTACTACCCTTCCGCAAGCGGGCGGTTCATATGCGTGTCGATGACTTCCCACAACAGGGATTCGGGAGCCAGACTCCAGGCGTTCTCCACGAACGCGCCATACAGGCGCAGCATGCCGCCGATTCGGGCGGCGGGATTCTCGGACGGGGAGCCGGGATCAAGCGGGGGATGGAAGCGCATATCGATCCGGCCGCTGATCCGGCGGGTGGAAAACCAGGGAATGACGGCGGCATCCGCCGCCAGCGCCATTTCCGCAAATCCCGGTCTAATCAGGAAGCGATATCGGCCGATGTCGAGCGTAACGCCTTCTGCGGCGTCGTAGCCGATATCGGGGATGACTTGCACGATCCCGCCCTGCTTCAGGATGCGCAGGCCTTCGACAGCCACATTGGCCATGATCGCCGGTTCATTCACCGCCGGCCTCGCCCCGGAAGATTCCCTTCGCTTCAATTTCATGCCGTGGCTCAGGCTCAGGGTCGGAATGGTTTTTTGGCCCAACTGGAGGGGAAGGACGGCGCTCGCGAAGCGGTTAACCGCGCCGTGGTATGAGACCAGAATAACGCCGCGTCCCTGCCGCAACACCTCCTGCACAAGTTCCAAGCCTTCCGCATGGAAAAAACGTTCCAGCCGCTCGACGGGCGATTCGGCGATGATCCGCGCCAGATCACGGTGGAATCGGGCCGAAGACCGGCGCATGGAATCCAGAAAGGTTTCGTCTTCCATATATCGGATGGTCCGTTTAAACCGAGTCGACCAGAGGATGTTGCTCAGGACGCATGCATTCAGCGCATCCGCCGGAACCTCCGGACAGCCGCCCAGGTCCGCCATCCACCGGCGGAACAACCCCGACTCGGCCGGGTAGAACGTCCGGAGGATTAACGGGTTGCCACACCATCGGGAGATCCAGCGGATGCCCTGCGAATAAGGAAGCTGCAGGGTTGCCAGCTCGACGGCCAGCCGAGGGAGGCGTTTGGCCAGCCGGATCGATCGCGGTCCGACGATGGTTGTGCGGGATTTGTACCGTTTTCGGAATCGAGACCTCGCGCCGGATCGATTGCGATTACCGCCTTTCCGCTTCATCG
>CAZYSF010000173.1:0-13519 GCA_964649635.1 uncultured Anaerolineales bacterium
GGGCGAATCCCTCCGGCGATGCGGATTGGATCGATGCCGCGCAGGAGGCCTTTGACGCCGCGCAGACGGAGCTGGAGGATGCCCAGCAGGCCTACGCCGAATTGCTGACCACCGATGCGGGCGAGGAATTGTTAAAAGCGCGGGCCCGGGTCCACGCGGCGGAAGACCGCTATGATGCCGCCCTCGGCCGTCTGGCGCGGCTGCACACGGGCGAGGATTCGTACCCGGTCAAGCTGGCTGCGGCGGCCGTCCGGCAGGCCGAGGCGGGTGCGGCCCAGGTTGAAAAAGCCATTAACCAGGCCCGGGCCCAGCTCGACGCGCTGGATGCCCAGATCGGTAAGCTGACCGTGTTCGCACCCTCCGCCGGCACGGTGATCGAACGCAACATCCAGCCGGGCGAAGTGGCCGTCGCCGGCTCGGCCGCGCTGATCATCGGGCAGCTCGACCGTCTGACCATTACCGTCTATATTCCGGAAGACCGGTATGGGGAAATCCGCCTGGGGCAGACCGTCGGGATCACCGTCGATTCCTTCCCCGGCCGGGTCTTTTCCGGTTCGGTCACGCGGATCGCGGACCGCGCCCAGTTCACTCCGCGCAACGTCCAAACCGAGGAAGGCCGCCGGACGACGGTCTTTGCCGTCGAGATCACCGTGGAGAGTCCGGAATCCGGATTGAAGCCGGGTATGCCGGCGGACGTGGTATTCGAATAGGGATTTGAATCCACGAAGAACACGAAAGGCACGAAAGAAAGAAAAATAATTCGTGTACTTCGTGCTCTTCGTGGAAAAAAAGAATTGAACCGGACCAAGGTTTTTATGGAAGAATACAAACAACCGGCAAAAAACGCAATCGAGACCGATCGGCTGGTGAAGACGTTCGGCGCGGTCCGCGCCGTCGACTCGCTGACCCTGCATGTCCGCGCGGGGGAGATCTACGGCCTGGTCGGGCCGGACGGCGCCGGAAAAACCACCGCCATGCGCCTGCTGTGCGGCGCGCTGGCGCCAACCTCCGGCCGGATCTCCATCGCCGGGTTTGAGGTTCCGCGCCAGGTCGAGCAGGCACGGGCGCAGATCGGTTACCTGCCGCAGCGGTTCTCGTTGTATGAGGAACTGACGGTTCTTGAAAACCTCCGGTTTTTCGCCGAAGTCCGGTCCCTCAGCGGCGCGGACTGGCTTCCGCGCAGCCTGGAGATATTGGAGTTCGTCGGCCTGGCTGAATTCTCGCACCGCCGCGCCGGCCAACTCTCCGGCGGGATGAAACAGAAACTCGGGCTGGCGGCCGCGCTGGTGCACCGCCCGCGGGTGCTGCTGCTGGACGAACCCACCACCGGCGTGGACCCGGCGACGCGGCAATCCTTCTGGCAGTTGATCATCCGGCTCATCTCCGAAGGACAGCTCTCGGTATTGGTGAGCACGCCCTACATGGACGAAGCCGGCCGCTGCAGCCGGGTCGGCTTCATGCAATCCGGCGCTCTGGTGGTCGAGGGCCCGCCCAACCGTCTGCAGGAACTGCTCGCCGGCCGCATCCTCGAGGTGATCGGCCAGCCGCTCATGCTGCTGCGGGACGCCGTGCGCGCCGACCCGGATGTGGAGGATGCGCAGATGTTCGGCGACCGGCTGCACCTGCGGACGCGCGAAGGCACGCGCGACGCGGTCCGCGACCGGATCTGGGAAACCGCCGTCGAAAAACGAATCGCCGTCGAACGGGTCCGCCCGGTCCACGCCGGGCTGGAGGATGTGTTCATCTCGCTCCTGGAGGCCAAACCGTGATCCCGGTCGTCCGCACCGATGCGCTCACCAAGCGGTTCGGGGATTTCACCGCCGTGGACGGCATAAGCTTCGAGATCCCGGCGGGAGAAGTGGTGGGATTCCTCGGCCCTAACGGATCTGGCAAAACCACCACCATCCGCATGCTGCTCGGGCTGCTGCAACCGACGTCAGGCGTTGCCGAAGTCCTCGGATTCGATATCCGCAGGAATCCCGAACAGATCCGCGAGCGCGTCGGATACGTCAGCCAGAAATTCGCGCTGTATTCGGACCTGACCGTGGAGGAGAACCTGCAATTCTACGCGGGCGTTTACGGGGTCGGCGACCGCGGGAGAATCCGCGAAATGCTGGATCTCGTCGGGCTGGATCCGTTCCGCCGCGCGCCGGTGGGCGGGCTCTCGACCGGCTGGCGCCAGCGGCTGGCGCTGGCCACCGCGATCGTCCACAATCCGAAATTATTTTTTCTGGATGAACCCACCTCGGGGGTGGATCCCACCGCGCGCCGCGCGTTCTGGGATCTGATCTACCGCCTTGTGGAGCGCGGCACGACGGCCCTCGTCACCACCCATTACATGGACGAAGCCGAATATTGCAGCCGGGTGGGCGTCATCAGCGACGGGCGCCTTTTGGCGCTGGATACGCCGGCGGCGCTCAAACGCGATGCGCTGCCCGGCCGCGCCTGGGATGTGTATGCCGAACCGCTGTTGCCTGCGCTGGCCGCGCTCGGAGCCTTCCCCGGTATCATAAGGGTCGGATTGTCCGGCGGCCATCTGCGCGCCATCGCGCCCGCCGGCATGCCGGAGGCGGATTTGGCCGGCTGCCTCGAGCGGCAGGGCATCGCCGTCCGCCTGGTGGAACCGGCGGAACCGACTCTGGAAGACGTGTTCCTTTCGTTAACCGCGCAAAAATCCCCCGCGCCCTGATTTCCCGCCGCCCTCCAGACGACCGCCGCAATTCATGCTATTATGGATTCGCCTTTCCCTTTCCGGAAACGGCAAAGGCGAAATCGTGCTTCCACATTTCTAATCGGCGCAGTCTTTCCCCGCCTTTCCGGAGGCCTCCATGAAGAGCCGCAAACCACAATCCCGGAAACAACCCTCCCCCATCCGAAAAAGGCCGCCGGCACGCAGGATCCCCGCCCGCCGGCCGAAAAGCACCCTGCCGGAGAATCTATCCCCCTTCTTCGATTCCGCGCTGGATCTGCTATGCATAGGGGATTACGACGGCAACTTTCAGAAGCTTAATCCGGAATGGGAAAAGACCCTGGGATTTCCGCTTTCCGAAATGATCGGGAAGCCGTACATCGATTTCATCCATCCCGATGACCGGCCGACAACGGATAAAATCATTCAGGAACTGGATCATCAGAAGGAGGCGGTGACGGTCACCAACCGGGTCCGCTGCAAGGATGGAACGTATCGATGGCTGGAATGGAAAGCATTCCTGCGCAATAAACTCGTTTACGCTTCCGCGCGCGATATCACCGCGCACAAGCGGGCGGAGAAGGCATTGCGGGACAGCGAGGAACGGTACCAGCGGATCTCCCGGACGATCACGGACTATATCTATCACGTGCGCGTGGAAAACGGCAAAGCCGCCAAGACGCTGCACAGCCGGCGCTGCCTGGCGGTGACGGGGTACACCGTGGAGGAATTCGAAGCGGACCCGAACCTCTGGCTCCGCATGGTCGATCCCCAGGACCGGCCGCAGGTGGAGGAACAGGCGCGGACCGTCCTTTCCGGCGGCGATGCTCCGGTGATCGAGCACCGGCTGTGGCGCAAAGAGGGAATCCGGCGCTGGGTCCGGAATACACCTGTGCTGCACAGCGATCCACAGGGACGTTTGCTAGGTTACGACGGATTGATTCAGGATATTACCGAGCGCAAGGAGGCGGAACTTCTGCTGCATACCCAGCATGAACTGGCCTTGTCGTTAAGCGCCACCATTAATATGAAGGAAGGGTTGCGCTTATGCCTCGAAACGGCCATGCGGGTTTCCGGGATGGAGGCCGGCGGCGTGTATCTGACGGATCCCGGCACCGGAGCCATGGACATGATCGTGGATCAGGATCTGCCGCCGGATCTCGCCAACCTCGTCCGGCATTTGGAGCCCGGCCGTCCGGAAGCGCGCTGGATGATGGAAGGAAAGCCCATTTACACGGATTTTGATAATCTCAAATCGCATATGCCTCTGATCCCGCGGGCGTACGAAGGGTTGCACGCCATGATCGGGATCCCCATCCGGCACGAGAATCTGGTCATCGGATGCTTGAACCTCGTCTCGTCCAAGGTGGATGCCATCCCCCCGTCCATCCGCGAAACGCTGGAGACCACTGTCGCCCAGATCGGCAATGCCGTCGGGCGGCTTCGCAGCGAGGCGGCACTGCGCGAATCGCGCCAGATGCTGGAGACCGTCTTGAATACGATCCCGGCCCGCGTGTTCTGGAAGGACCGCCGGCTCATCTATATGGGGTGCAATCGCGCGTTCGCCCAGGATGCGGGATTTAATTCTCCGGAGGAGATTGTCGGCATCGATGATTATAAAATCGGCTGGGGCGACCACACCGAAACCTACCGTCTCGACGATCAATCGGTGATCGATTCCGGAACGGCGAAACTGAATTACGAGGAATCCGCGGTCAACCAGGACGGCAGGAAATTCTGGGTCAGCACGAGTAAAATTCCGCTGCGCGATCCGCAGGGGAACATCCGCGGCGTGCTGGGGACGTACGAGGATATCACCGGGCGGAAACGGGTGGAGGAGGAAATCCGCGCCCTGAACGCGGAACTCGAACACCGGGTGGCGCAGCGAACCGCGCAGCTGGAGGACGCCAACCGGGAATTGGAAGCGTTTACGTTTTCCGTCTCGCACGACCTGCGCGCCCCGCTGCGCGCCATCGACGGATTCACCCAGGTCCTGGAGGAGGATTACGGGAACACGCTTGACGCAGAAGGCAAGCGCCTGTGCGGAATCATCCGCCGCAATACCCGCAGCATGAACGGCTTGATCGACGATCTGCTGGTGCTGTCACGCCTGAGCCGGGCGGAAATGGAGTACATGCCCACGGACATGGGAGCGATGGTCCAATCGGTCTTCCAGGAACTGGTCCCGCCGGAAAGCCGCGCGCGGATCGATTTCCAAACCGGGCGCCTGCCCGCGGTAAGCTGCGACCCGATCCTCCTTCGCCAGGTTTGGATCAACCTGATTTCCAATGCGATTAAATTCAGCCAAACCCGGGATAAAGCCAGCATCCGCGTGGAGTGCCTGAGCACGCCGGAAGAGGATGCCTTTTCGATCCGCGACAACGGCGCCGGGTTCGACATGCAATACGCGGACCGGCTCTTCGCCGTTTTCCAGCGGCTGCATAACGCGTCGGAATTTGACGGGACCGGCGTGGGGCTGGCGATCGTTCAGCGGGCGATCCACCGCCACGGCGGCCGGGTTTGGGCGGAAGGTGCGGTGGATCAGGGGGCCACGTTCCACTTCACGCTTCCAAAAAAATAATGTGCGCGGGCGGAAATTGGAAAACGGGGGATCCCGCGGGGATCCCCCGTTTTTTCTGCATGCCCGCCGGCGGCATCCTCTCCGTCAGCGCAATCCCGCCAAAACGAAGACTACGACGGCGGAAAGCGCCGCGGTGGCGATGCCAAGAATGAGCATCGACCGCCAGAAGTTGGGCGGCAGCGTTTTTTGACGCGCCTGGTAAAGGGTCGTTGCCCAGCTCGCGACGATCACCAGCGCGAAGAGATCCCAGGTGGCTTGGTTGTAAAACGCGCTTCGGATGAAGATATCGATCAGCACGCCGAAACACAGAATGATGAAGCCGGGCTTGTAGCTTGCGTTCTCGATGCTTTTGGTGCGCTCGTCCTGAATGATCGGTTGATCCTTCATCGTTCGTCTCCTTCAAGGAAGAAAAGTTCTTCCACCCGTTTGTCCAGCCGTTTGGCAAGCAGGAATGCAAGCAGCGCCGACGGACAGTATTCCCCGCTTTCGATCGATCCGATCGTCTGGCGGGTCACCCCCGCCAGCTTGGCAAGCGCTTCCTGCGAAAGATCCTTTTCCGCGCGGGCGACTTTTATCCGGTTTGCGAGGTGGAGTTTGGCCATGGATGGATCCTCACGAATATCCTAGCAGAATGCGCTGGACTTGTCAAGTATACTACTCATTTGGTATAGTTTATTTTTCATTATGTATAAATTACTACCCATTATTCTATGGAATTTTGAGAAAACAATAAAAAACCACCCAGTAGCAACTTCCTCCCGGGTGGTTTTATCTTCCGATTTCGTGGTATCCGGCCTTCATCTACATCAGCGGTTCATCGTCCTTAAAGGATCTCTTCCCCGCGATCAACCAGCCTGACTGCCTGAATCGGAGCCCGCGATCCGATGCAGATCGTACGGCGTATTCTCATAGACGTGGTAGTTCAGCCAGTTCGCGAAAAACATCGATGCATGGCTGCGCCAGCGGACCACGGGCGGACGGGACGGATCGTCGTCCGGAAAGTAGTTGATCGGAATTCGAATGGGCAGCCCCTTGGCGACGTCGCGGTCGTATTCCTGCTTGAGGGTCAGCGCATCGTATTCCGAATGCCCGGTGACGAACGTCTTCCGGCCGTCGCGCGAAGCGAGGCAGTGGATTCCCGCCTCGTCGGATTCCGCCAGAATAACAAGTTCCGGCACCCGCTCGATATCCGCGCGGCGAATCTCCGTAAGGCGCGAATGCGGGGCAAAGAACACGTCGTCGAATCCCCGCATCAGTTCATGACGCGGCTCGAGAGTCCGGTGCGGAAAAACCCCGAACATCTTCTCGGCAAGCGGATACTTCGGAATTCCGTAAAAATGGCGCAATCCGGCCTGCGCTCCCCAGCACACATACAAGGTGGTGTATACGTTCGTTTCCGCCCAGTCCATGACCTGCACCAGTTCCGGCCAGTAATCCACCGCTTCGAACTCCAGATCCTCGACCGGCGCACCGGTGATAACCAGCCCGTCAAACTTCTGGCGCCGCACCTGGGCGACGGATTTGTAATGATTGATCAGGTGCTCCCCGGGAACATTCTTGTGGCGGTGGGAAGCCATATGCAGCAGCGTGATCTCCACCTGCAGCGGGGAATTCCCCAAGAGGCGCAGGAATTGCGTTTCGGTGACGATCTTGGTCGGCATCAGGTTGAGCATGGCCGCCCGCAGCGGGCGGATATCCTGGTGGCGGGCGCGCTCCTCCCCCATCACGAAAATATTTTCGCCCTCGAGGATGGCGCGGGCGGGAAGGGTTTCCGGAATTCGAACGGGCATCTTGCCTCCATCAGACGGACCGGCCGGCTTTTGCCGGTCCGACAAACCGAACGATCCGGCGGCGGTGAAACCCGATTATGCCGCCGTGCGTTTTTCGCCTCGGATCCCGCCCGCCGGCGGCGCGGGGATTGCTCGACCACGCCGTCCGTCGCGGGGGATTAAAAAACCCCTTCCGGTTGAGAAGGGGGTGAATGGAAAAAACATCACTTGGCCTCTCATCTTCCAGAAACATCCGCCGGAATTGGCACCTTGGTTTGCACCTGGTTGCCGAGGCTTCATCGGGCCGGTCCCTCCGCCTCTCTGGATAAGAGCATGCGCACCATGGATTGTTAACAGACGTTTTTATACTACTCCAAGGCGGTCGTGTCAAGATAATCTGCCTCATTATTGGTGGGATGGAGCTGTCATCCTGAGGCTGCAATGCCCGCAGCCGAAGGATCTGTTCTTTCCATCTCGCGGGATCCATCGGTCGCGGTTGAAGAGCGATTTTTTATTTGCCACAAAAGGCACAAAGGGCACAAAAAATGAAGGCTTTATTTGTGTCTTTTGTGATTTTTGTGGCAATTTATTTCATCCCATACAAGAATGTGTGGGTCAGGTTATGTGTTCTTTGTGGCAATATTTCCTGGGATTGAGCGGAGTCGGCAACCACCAAGCCGCCGTAGATCACCTTCACTGCCTTGACGGAGCTGCGGTTGTGGGTGAAGAGCGAGTTGTTTAGCCACAAAAGGCACAAAGCGCACAAAAATAAATTTGTGTCATTTGTGCTTTTTGTGGCAAATTTATTTCATTCCATACAAGAATGTGTGGGTCCGGTTAATCGTATAGGAGCGACTGCGGCTGTTTACTCGTCGGGGGTCTGGGCGACGAATTCGTCCAGCTTGAGGCTGATCACGGTCGAGGCGGAGTCGGAACCCATCGACACGCCGTAGATGACCTGCGCGGCCTGCACGGTGTTGCGGTTGTGGGTGACGATGATGAATTGGGTCTGCCGCGAAAGCTCGAGCAGCAGGTCGCGGAAGCGCTCGACGTTGGATTCGTCCAGCATCGCATCCACCTCGTCCAGGACGCAGAACGGAGTCGGGGAAACTTTGAGCAGCGAGAAGATCAGCGCGACGGCGGTCAGGCTCCGTTCGCCGCCCGAGAGCAGCGCCAGCCCCTGCGACCGCTTGCCCGGGAGTTTGGCGCTGATATCGATGCCGTCGCCGCTGCCGTCGCCCGCATCGGTCAGGGCCAGCTTGGCGGATCCGCCCCCGAACAGCCGGACGAAAATCTTGGGGAACTCCTCCGCCACGGCGGCGAATGTCTTCTGGAACGCGTTCTGCATCATCGTATCCAGTTCGGCGATGACCTCGCGCAGCTGCACTTCCGCCTTCTGCAGGTCCTGCACCTGGGCGGTGAGGAACTCGAAACGCTCCTTCACTTCCGTGTATTCGCGGACGGCCTCCGGATTGATCGCCCCCATCCGCCGCAGCTGCCCGCGCCGCCGGTTGACCAGATCCTCGATCTCGGGCGTGAGCTCCGCCACGTGCGGGAGCCGCTCGACCAGGTCCGCCAGCGGCAACGGGTTGGGGCCGGTCACGTCGGTGGTGTATTCGAATTCCACCAGCCCGAAATCATCCTCGATCCGCCGGCGCAGCCCCTCGACTTCCTCCTGCCGCCGGGCCAGTTCCACCTGCGCCTGGGTGTATTGCCGTTCGGCGGAATGGAGCTTTTGCCGGCCTTCGGCTTCGCTTTCCTCGAGGGCGCCCTGCTCGCCTTCGGCTTCGGCCAGCTGCTTTTCCGCCGGTTCGATCTGGACCTGAGTCTCATGGATCGATACAGAAAGCCGCGACTCCTCCTCGCGCAGGGAATGCAGCGAGGCCTCAAGCGTCGCCCGTTCTTCGTCCAGCGCCCGGATCCGTTCCCGGCGTTCTTCGGCCCCGCGCTCCGCCCGCCGCAGCGTTTCCTCCACATCCGACCGCCGCGCTTCCAGCGAGCGGACGGCCTGGTCGGTGAGCGCGAGCCGGGTCTGCCAGTGGGGGATGTCGGTTCCCGCCTCGGCCGAAAAGTCCGGTTCGGAAAGGGCCGCCCCGCCGCGCAGTGTTTCGCGCGCGCTTTCGATCTTCGCGCGCAACGCGTCCATCTCCCCAGCCAGGCGCGATTCCTCTTCGATGATGGTCTTGCGCTCGGTTTCGATTTCGGCCCGGCGGATTTCCTGCCAGCGCGCTTCCTCTTCCCTGGCCGCCTGCGCCTGGCGCGCTTCTTCGAGCTGCAGCCGCGAATCCTGCTCGGCCTGCTGGGCGTCGGCAAAAGCCCGGACGCACGCTTCCGAGCGCCCCAGGGCGGCGCGGTAATTTTCTTCGCCTTCATTCAATTCGGATTCGGCGCGGGAGGAAGCGGCTTGCGCCGATTGGAGGGCTTGTTCGAGCTCGCGGATCTCGCGCGCCCGGGATAGGGTCGAAGAACCTTCGCCGCGGCCGGCCAGCACCGGACCGGCGGGATGGAATACCTCGCCGGCGAGGGTGACCACCTTGGCGTGCGGCGGAAGCTGGGCGGCGAGGATTCGGGCCGCGCCGCGGGAGCGCACAACCACCACGTTGGCCAGGAGCGAATCCAGCGCCGGGCGCAAGGCGGCGGGCGCGCGCACCAATTCGCTGGCCCGCCCGATGATCTCCGCGTCCGCCGGCAGTGAAACAGGCTCGGGCGGGATAAGCCCGGGCAACGCGAGCAATCCGGTGCGGCCGGCCGCGGTTCCCGCCAGGCTTTCCAGCGCGCCCTCGAGCGAATCCAATTCCTGGAGCAGGACCGAATCCTGAAATTCACCGAGCGCGGCGGCAATCGCCGCTTCGTAATCCGCTTTCACCTCGAGCTGCGAGGCAAACGCACCGAGCACGCCGTGAAGCGCGCCCTGCTGCGAGCGCCCGACCAGGTGCCGCAACCCGCCGCCGTAACCCAGGAGTTCCTTTTCGGCCTGGGCCAGGACATCGCTGCGGGTCCGCAGCCGGATCTCTTCTTCGCGTTTCAGGGCTTGCGCCTGGCGCAGGCGTTCGGCTTCGGCCTGCAGGGCGGAGACGGCTTCCACGGCGCGGCCCTGTTCTGCCCGCGCCTGCTCGAGTTTCTCCCGTTCCGCCTCCCAAGCTTTTGCCTGCGCATCGCTTCGGACGGCGCACGTTTCGGCTTCCGCGCGCGCGGAGCCGTGGGCCTGGGCCACGCCTTCCTCGCGCAGCGCCAGTTCTTCCCGGCGCTGGGCCAATTGCGCGGCGCGCGCTTCTGCGCGCACCCGTCCGGATTCCATTTCCTGCACTTCGGCCTGCAGAGTTTGGAACTTTTCCTGGCGCGTCCGGCGTTCCGCTTCGAGCGCTTCCCGCGCGGATTCGGCGTGCGCCAGCTGCGCGAGGATCTCCTCGCGTTCGGTGCGGATCCGCTCCAGTTCGCGGCCATGCTCCGCGGTGCGCTCTTCGAGCGCGGCCTTCTCCGCTTCCGCGCCGGTCAGCGCGGCGGCGGCTTCCGTCTGCGAACGCTCGAGCTGCCGCAGCCGTTCCTCGTTCACGGCCAGCTCGCGGCTGAGCGCCTCGCGCGTCCGGTGCAGTTCGGAGGCCTGGCGGTGCCAGGAGTTCAACTGGGCCCGCAGCGCGCCGAGGGTGGTGCGCACGCTGGCGAAGCGGCTGTCGGATTTTTCCTGCGCGTCCTGCAGCGACGCGAGTGTTTTCTCGGCCGCCTCGGCCGCCGTCCGGGCGGTGCCCACCTCCTCCTGCGACAGGCGCCAGTGGTACCCGTGCCATTGCAGGAGGACGTCCTTCAGTTCGCTCCGGACGGTGTCGAATTCCGAGGCGCGCTTGGCCTGGCGGCGCAGGCTTTCCACACGCGGCTGCAGTTCGGCCAGGATGTCGAGCACGCGTTCGAGATTGCGCTTGGTGGAATCCAGCCGGCGCAGGGATTCCTCGCGCCGGGTGCGGAACAGCCCGATCCCCGCCGCCTCTTCGAACAGGCGCCGGCGTTCCTCCGGTTTGAGGGAGAGGGCGCTGTCCACCAGCCCCTGGCCGATGATCGTGTAGGTGCGTTCGGAAAGCCCGCAGCGGCCCAGCAGTTCGTCGATATCCTTGAGGCGCACGCGCGCATCGTTGAGGAAATACTCGTTCGAGCCGTCGCGGTAGGCGCTCCGGCCGATCGACACCTCCGAAAACTCGATCGGCAGCCCGCCGTCGGCGTTGTCGAAGGTGATCAGGGCCGAGGCCATGCCCGCCCGAGGCCGCTGTTCGCTCCCGGAAAAGATCATATCCTCGGTTTTTTTGCCGCGCAAAAGCCCGTAGGCCTGCTCCCCGAGCACCCAGCGGATGGAATCCGCGATGTTGGATTTGCCGCTTCCGTTCGGCCCGACAATCGCGGTGATGCCCTCCGCGAATTCGAATCGGGTCTTGGAGGCGAATGTTTTATAGCCGTGGAGTTCGAGGTATTTGAGATGGGACATGGGGAGATGCGCCGTGCGGCACAAGATGCCCCGTCCTTTGCGGCCGGGGCAACGGGATTATAGCATATCTCTTCCGAAGCCGGGCCAGGGTTGGCAAAGGCGGGGAGAGAGGATATGATTAATCCATGAGATCCCCCGAGGCGTCGGAATCGCTGGAACGCACCACCATCACCCTGCGCTGGGCGATGCTGGTCGCACTGGCGATCCTCGCGCCCCTGACCACCCCCCTGCCCCTGCTCTCGCTCTTCGCGCTGATCTGTCTGTTCCTGCTCCAGCTCGGGCTCAGCATATCCAGCTACATTAATTTGCGCCTGCCGAAGATCACCTGGGCCGGGATCGCGCTGCTCGACGCGCTGCTCATCCTGCCGATCTACCTGCAAAACGGCGGATCGGCGGGGGCCATCTTCTGGATCGGCCTGCTCCCGACGGCGACCTTCTCGATCTTCTTCGGCGCGATCTGGGGCGTGCTGACCGGATGCCTGCTCGCGGTTGTGCAGATCTTCCTGCTCCTGCCCGGTGCCAGCGTCACGCCGGCGATCCTCGCGCTGGCGGAGAGCATCCCGCTGATGATCATCGCCGGCGGCGCGGGCAACCTCGCCGGGCGTCTGGATTACCGGATGATGCTGGCGCGCCGCAAACGCGACGAAGCCTTCAACCAGGAACTGGACCGGCTCAAGACCCTGGTGCGTTCGGTGTACCGCATGGCCAGCGCGATCACCGGCAGCCTCGAACCGCTGCGCATCCTCGACTCCGCGCTCGACCTGGCTTCCGAAGGCGGCGGCGAGAAGGGCTCGACCGGCCGGCTGATCAGCATGGCCCTCCTGCGCGACCAAACCGGGTTCTTCATCGCCACCGCCCGCCGCCTGACGCGCGCCGATCTGCGCGCCGTTTTCACCGGCGAGGGCGGCGGGCTCTCGCGCATCCTGCGCTCGCGGATGCCCACCCGGGTGGATTCGCCCGGGCAGGATCCCGAACTCTCGCAGGTCGTCACGCTCCACGCCTGCCACGCGGGAATCCTTCTGCCGATGGTTGTGGACGACGAAGTCCGCGGCGCGCTCCTGTTTGCGCACCCGGATCCGCACTTCCTCGAAGGCGACTTCCTCGAACTGGTCGAGGGCCTGACCAAACAGACCGCCTCCACCCTGCGCAACGCGGAGCTTTTCCAGGCGCTGCGCGAGGAACGCGACAAGCTGGTGGAAGTGGAGGAAGCGGCGCGCAAGAAGCTGGCCAGCGACCTGCACGACGGGCCGATCCAGGCCACCGCGGCGATCGCGATGCGCGTGAATTACGCGCGCCGCCTGCTGCAGCGGAAACCGGAAACCACCAGCGAAGAATTGTTTGAAATCGAAGAGCTTGCCCGCCGCGCCACGAAGGAAATGCGGCATATGCTCTTCACCCTGCGCCCGCTCGTCCTGGAAACCCAGGGCCTGGCCAGCGCGCTCCGCCAGCTGGCGGAAAAAACCCGCGACACCTTCAATCAGGATATTCTCCTCGATATCGAACCCGCCGCCGCCGACAAGCTCGACATCAACCGCCAGGGGGTGCTCTTCAACCTGGTCGACGAGGCGATCGGCAACGCGCGCAAGCACGCCAAGGCCCCGCACATCTGGATCCGCATGCACCGCGAGATCGATACGCTGTTCCTCGAAGTGGCCGACGATGGGGTGGGCTTCGACCTGGCCGAGGTCGAAAAGCATTACACCGAACGCTCAAGCCTCGGGCTGGTCAACCTGCGCGAACGGGCCGAACTGGCCGGCGGGAATCTGCAGATCGTCTCCGCCGCCGGGAAGGGAACGCGCGTTCAGGTCCGCATCCCGCTGCAGCTCACCGCCCCCGACGAAAAATCCGCCTAGCTCCCGATGGCCACCAATCCCTTTCTTCCCGGCCTGATCCTTGCCCTGGCGGTGTGGATCCTGCCGCTTGCCGCCCGCCTGCTTCCGGCGCGGATCGTATCCGCCGTTCAATCCCGCATTCCCCCGCTTTCCGATTGGGCGCCGTGGATCCGCAAC